>JANWJV010000098.1 GCA_025451785.1 Bacteroidia bacterium
GCCGCAACTAATTTTACTGTAGGTAGTAACCCACGTTCGGTGATCAGCGCCGATTTTAACGGAGACCTAAAGGTTGATCTTGCAGTTGCTAACTACGGCTCTAACAATGTTTCTATTCTATTGGGCGCCGGCAACGGCAGCTTTGGCGCCGCCACTAATTTTGCGGTAAACACCAACCCGATCTCATTGATCAGTACCGACTTTAACGGCGATACAAAAGCGGACCTGGCCGTAGGCAATAATTTTACAAACGATGTATCCGTACTGTTAGGCGTCGGCAACGGCAGCTTTGGAGCAGCCACCAATTTTATGGCAGGACCAACGGGTACTGCCCTTACGGGAATTACCTATGCGGATTTTAACGGAGACGCAAAAGCTGATCTGGCAGCAACGAATTTTAAATCGAACACCGTATCTCTTTTTTTTGGAACGGGTACAGGCAGTTTTGGAGCAGTGGTTCGATTTACAACAGGAACTAATCCCAACGCGATCACTACTTCCGATCTAAACGGAGATGGATTCGCAGATCTTGCAACGGCAAATGATCTGAATAACGTATCGGTATTATTAGGCGATGGCGTTGGCAGCTTTTCAGCAGCCCCAAGTTTTCTGGCAGATCTGAATATAAAATCGGTGATCGGCGCTGATCTGAACGCCGATGGGAAAGTGGACCTGGTTACGGCAAATACGCTCGGCACAGTATCAACATTGTTAGGAACCGGTACAGGAAGCTTTGGCGTTGCGTCTAACTTTACCGTGGGAACCAGCCCCGATGCGGTTTGCAGCGCCGATTTTAACACGGATGGCAAGGCGGATGTGATGGTTGCCGATAATGGTTCTACCAATGTGTACTTAATGCTTGGTAACGGGTCGGGAGGCCTGGGAACGGGCACCAGCTTCGGAGCCGGAAGTACCCCAATGGCCATCGTGAGTGCTGATTTTAACGGTGATGGAAAAAGCGATGTGGCGGCTGCTAACTGGAACACCAACAATGTATCTGTATTATTAGGAACTGGCACCGGCAGTTTTTCCGCTGCATCCAACATCGCTTCAAGCGGGACCTATCCCTGGTCTATTGTGAGCAGCGATTTTAATGGCGACGCAAAAGCGGATTACGCCGTATTAAACCACTCAACCAATAATGTACAAATACGGTTGGGAACAGGCACCGGTACTTTTGGTGCGGGCACTCTGTACGGAGTGGGAGCATATCCCGCATGTATCACCAATGCCGATTTTAATGGTGATGGAAAAATGGACCTGGCAACGGCCAATCAAAATTCCAACAATGTGTCGGTATTATTGGGCACGGGTACCGGCACCTTTGGCGCTGCCATCAGTTACGCCTCGGGGGGCACTACACCCAACTCGCTTTGCAGCGCCGATCTTAACGGCGACGGGAAAATGGATCTGGCAGTAGCGAATAATGCTTCGAACAATGTGTCCATTTTATTAGGAACAGGTACCGGAAGCTTTGGAGCTCCGGTTAACTTTGCCGGCGGGTTTCACCCTTTTTCGGTGATGAGTGCCGATTTTAACGGAGATCTGAAAGCCGATCTTGCCGTTGCTAACTATGATTCACATGATATAACCATATTCCTTAACTGTGGTTCCTTTACGACCAGCGCTCCTGATCCAATCGTGTTCAATTCACAAACAATTTCTGTATATCCTAACCCAGGCAGTGGATCGTTTACCATTGAAGGTATCAGAGGAGCCAATGAAATGGTAGTTTATAATTTGCTTGGAGAGAAAGTGTATCAGTCGATCGTTCAGGAAAATGTTACGATTGATATTTCAGATCAGCCTACAGGAATATACCTGATCCAACTAGCGACGGAGCAAGGCATGATAAGCAAGAAGCTCCTTCTTCAAAAATAGAGCCTTGATATAATAGCTTCTGTGTAAAGCCGGACCTGGTCCGGTTTTTTAGGTTTCAGTTGTAGTGTTAGTTTTGTACTTTGTATCAATAAACAAACAGCATGAACCCTAAAGTAGATTGGTATTTCGAAAAAGCCAAAAAATGGCAGGAAGAATTGATAAAATTAAGGACCATTGCCCTCGACTGTGGTCTTAATGAAGAACTGAAATGGGGCTGTCCTTGCTATACCCATAAGGGAAACAACATCGTTTTGATACATGCCTTCAAAGATTATTGTGCTTACCTGTTCTTCAAAGGCGCTTTGTTAAAGGATACCAAAGGCATACTTGTTCAGCAAACAGAGAACGTACAGGCGGCACGGCAGATAAGACTTACGAACATTCGCGATATCATTGATATGGAACCTGTGCTGAAGGCGTATATTCACCAGGCCATTGAAGTGGAGAAAGCGGGATTGAAAGTGACCTTTAAGAAAACAAAGGAATTCAATATGCCGGCAGAGTTCGAGGTCAAGCTAAAAAAGATGCCCGCTTTGAAAAAAGCTTTTTGTGCCTTGACGCCCGGAAGGCAAAGAGGCTACCTCCTTTATTTTTCTTCGGCCAAGCAAAGCAAGACCCGAGAGGACAGGATCGAAAAATACATGAAACAGATCCTCGATGGAAGGGGATTGGATGATTAATACATGAAATATGAAAAGCAGTAAAAAGGAATTGCCGGCGAAGGAGCGTATGGAACTGCTCAATACACTCAGGCTTCGCTTTGAGAAGAACATGAGCCGTCATAAAGGCATTGACTGGGTGAAGGTACAGTCGAGGCTGGAAGCAAATAACGCCAAACTTTGGTCGCTCAGCGAGATGGAGGAGAGCAACGGAGAACCGGATGTGGTGGGCCAGGACAAGAAGACGGGCGAATATTTTTTTTTCGATTGCTCGGAAGAGACACCGAAGGGCCGCCGGAGTATTTGCTACGACCAGGAAGCGCTGGACTCGAGGAAAGAACACAAACCAAAGCACAGCGCTATCGGAATGGCTAAAGAAATGGGTATCGAGATATTAACGGAAGAGCAATACCGTGATCTGCAGCAATTAGGAGCGTTCGATACAAAGACCTCCAGCTGGGTAAGAACACCCGATGCGATCAGGGAGCTGGGCGGCGCCCTCTTTTGTGACCGCCGCTTCGACCATGTTTTTCTTTATCATAACGGGGCGGAGTCCTATTATGCTGTAAGAGGTTTTCGTGGTTCTCTAAGGGTATAACATCAGATAAGCTCTACTTCTTTTTGACCTCCTTTGTTGGGAATACGAATGAACAAATGGCCTTTAAGGACTTTTAGTATGCGTAAGATGGTATCAAGGCGCTGTGTCTTCAAATTATTTTCAATCCTAGACACATAGGCTTTATCCATACCGAGCCTTTTCGCGAGCTGCGTTTGCGTTAACCGGTTATCTTTTCTTAGTTGCTTGATGAGCTCGCCGATGATCTCTACCTGTATTTGAGACTCATAACGCTCTCTTTTAGTTGTTCCGCGTTTCCCAAAGTACTTTGTTTCAAGCTCCTCGAGAGTCTTGGTTTTTTTTCCGGACTTAGTTTGTTTTTCCATGATGTGAATAATTTCTTTTTATCCTTTCGGCCTTTTCTAATTCATTCGCTGGTGTTTTGTCGGTTTTTTTGACAAGACCATTCGTACATACAATTAACTGAGAACTATTCTGTGGTTTATGCCAAAAAGCAAATAACCTATAGTAGGCTTTGTTATAAAAGGTCCTAAATTCCCATATCCCGTCAGTTCCCGACATTTTTCGAAACCATTCTCAACGTAAACCAGCCTTGGTCTTTCTTATATCGGCTAGGATCTTAGACCTGATCTTTTCATTCTGGGAATCCAGAAAGCTCTCGGCTTCTTTAAGGAAAATGACATCTATGTTCATACAAAAGTAATGTTTTTCTAATAAAGTTGTCCTAAAGGACAACATATTTATTTCCCATATCAGTGGTAAGGCTTTTGCAAAGAAGAGCAAAACACATAAAACTTGTCAAATGGGCTTAACAATTCACTATCAAGGGAAATTCAGGCCTTCTGCCTCACTTCAGGAAATGATTAGTGAGGTCAAGGATGTTGCCGAATCGCATAAATGGAAATATTACTTGTTCAGAGAGGAGTTCCCCTCCAAACCTTCGCGGAAAAATATCCTCAAGGCGGGACTTTTTGGCATCTGCTTTACTCCTCCCAATTGTGAAACGGTATTTATATCATTCCTTTCTAACGGCCGGATGGCCGACCCAATTCATCTTGAATTAGAGTTTGACGATAAGTGTATGGAAAGCAAAAATGCAGTCTCAGTTATTAGTGTAAAGACCCAGTTCGCAGGACCAGATATACATAAGATCATTGTCGATCTACTTAGATATCTCAACGATAAGTACTTTGAAGATTTTTCGATGTTTGATGAGTCTTCCTACTGGGATACAGAGGATGAGAGTGAAATGCGCGCCACCTTTGATGAGTACACCAGAATATTCAATGCATTTGCAAAGACATTGAAAAGGAAAGGAGTAGAGTTTGAAACCGGAATTTCGGTGGAGAAAATAATTCATGGCATAGAGAAGGGAAGTAAACGACGAAAGAACGGTGGAGATGTGTAATTTCGCACCATGGAGATCAAACTTCAAAAAAAAGGAAAACGCAATCAATTGATCTGCGTGCGCGACGATGGCAGCTTTGAGCGTTCAGAGCTCGGCCCGAACATACCCTACCATGACCTGGCGCATTATGCTTCGGAAAAAATATTGGGCATAGGAGATGGCTTCTTCGGAAATATCAGGAGCGGCCTTTCTGTTGAGCAATTGGGTGAGAAGAATGTCATCAAGAAGCTGGGCGCAGATATTCTCATCTCTGAAGTGGTGGCCCGTACCTTACAGCTGTTAAGTTCAGCGGCTTGCACTAAAGTGGAATTTCCTCATTTGGTAAGACAGGAAATGGATCTCTACGGAATGAAAAAGCTCACAGTAGAGCTTTCAAGGAGTAATATTAACCGGATGCTGAAGCTGTATGACAATTTGCTGGCAGAGTGGGAGTCACTTCCTGATGGAGAGATGATAAGGCTGGAGTTCTAAGCCCCTTAAAAAATATAACCGATCGTTGCTTTGGCAAAGAAAGGTGTTCCGGGAGTGTAATGAAGCTCGCTCACAGCTTGACGTTCCCCTTTAAGGCGAGACTCAGTATCGAACTGCGCCTCGTTCCATTCCACATTCAGCAAATTCTCGATCGCCATTCCCAATTTTACATGACCTGTTTTGTAAGCCAGCGAAAGGTCTACCACATTATAACCCTTAGCGATCACGGTGTTAGTTTCATTGGCCGGACGGTCGGCAAGGTAGCGGTAGCGAAGACTTCCTTCAAAGCCCCAATCAAAGCGCATGGTAAGTCCGCCCGAGGAGGTAAGTCTTGGCGCGAGAGGGATAAAATAGTCGGTTCCTGCTTCTTTGCCGTAAAGCCCTTCGGTGAACCGGTTCTTCGACAAATTGAGGTCGGCATCGGCGAAAAGCCAGGAGCGGAGCTGTACGCGTGCGCTAAGGTCAAGCCCCAGGCGGCGGCTCGAGCCTTTGTCTTCAGTGGTGCCAGCGTCGCCAACATAAACCAGTTCGTTGCTGATGTCCATGATCCAGGCAGCAGCAGATAGTACACAACGCTTCGCTGCGTTAAGCAATACCCCCGCTTCAGCGCCTGGCGCCCGCGGCAGGCGATGCTCTGCTGGTTGTTGTACTACCGAGCGGGCATCGTTGGAATGAAAACCGCGGCCCGCATTGAAGAACAGCTGCAGGTTGCTTAGAGGAGAATAAACGAGGTTGAACTTGGGGTTGAAAAGCGATTGGTAGTTTGACCCAGAATAATTTTTGTGCATTGAATCACCCGGGATCAGGTCTTCCACGTCGAAGGTAAAATAATCGTAACGTCCGCCTAGCTCCAGGCGTAGGTGATCATTAAAGCGGAACACTTCATTGATATACACCGCGCTCGAACGCTCATGCACCAATGCATGGGCTTTCACTTCCATACACGGCAAGCGGGCCGAAATGATCGAGGTTCCATTTGTACTTTGAGTTGTTCGGAAAATAGTTGGGATTGTAGAAGTCTTTCTTGGTGATCTCCATCTTTACCAGGGAATCTTTTTCTTGCATCAGCTTTCCATCGATAAAGATCTGTCCGCTGTCGATCAGCAATTGGTTGCCCGGCAGGGCGATGCAGCGTTTTACATAAGGCTGCCGCTCGTCCACCGGCAGGTTGAGCTCCACAGGGTAATTGAAAACCAGCACGTCGTTCTGCTTAATGGAACTGTAGCCCGGTAAGCGTAAATAGGGGAGTTGTATCCAGTCGAGAAAATACCGGCCTGTACTGAAAGGAACGGCCAGGGGAGTGATGGTTGTACGTGGACCGTAAGCCAGTTTGCTCACCAGGATGTAGTCGCCTTCCGTTAACCGCTTGTTCATCGAATCGCTTGGAACGTGGAAGGCCTGGAAGAAGAACAAATGGATGACCAGCCAGGTAATAAAGGAATAGAACAAAAATTTGGTGATCTTTTGAAGCAGGACGAAGCTATTCATCGCGGTAAAATTAGAAAGCTTCGCCTAATGACCTTCCTTTATTTTTTGCTACCTCTTTTGTGATGATTGATTTTAATCGTATTTTTCATCACGTATTTTCCCTGTGTATAAAGAAGGCCTGCATATCATATCTGAATTTTCCGTAAAGGACCCTGAAGTATTGAAGGATTGTGAGAAAGCAAGGGATTTCTTCGACAATGCTATCCGGGGATTAGGCCTTGAAAAGATCGGTGAGATCTACCACCAGTTCCCCGGTTCAGGCTACACAGGCGTGGTGTGTCTTACGGAATCCCACATTTCTATTCATACCTGGCCCGAATACAACCGGGCGACATTTGATGTATTCCTTAGTAATTACCTGAAATACAATAACGACCTGGCCGAAAAGATCCATAACGACCTGCTGATCTTGCTGGAGGCGGCTGACGCAAAAACAACAAGACTGAAAAGGTAAGATGCTGAGCGTTCTGCAAAATAAATTCACCTGCCCATCCTGCGCGATCCAAACAGAGCTGCAGCTTTCTTTGCCGGTCTACCTTTGTTGTCACGGATGCGGAACTACTTTTCATGTGGACAAGGATAAAACCACTTCCGAAACAAAACTTCAGAAGAGAAAGCTTCAACCGGTTCGCAACATTGTCATAGGAACTACCGGCAGCTACCAGGGAAAGAGCTTTCACATTGTTGGGCGCATACGAAGTGTTCGTGTGGGCTCTGTGAGCAACGAGTGGATGATGCTCTTTGCCGACGGTACTGAGATGTGGCTTTCGGAAAGCGGCTTCAGCTATTTTATTTATGAGAGCAAGGCAGTTGTTCTGCCGATCGAGCTGATCAAAGCCAAAAAGGCCGGGAGTACGCTTACAATTGAAGATAGAGTGTACTATATCTGCGACGTTTCCCGCCAAACGGAATTCCGTATGGAAGGGCAGATCCCGGAGAACAGTTTTGATGACTCCTCCTATTTTACCTATGAACTCACCAACGTAAAGGGCAGTGAGCTGGGCACGATTTGCATTTTTGATAAGGAGACGGTCGAATTCTATAAAAGTGTTCCTGTTGAACTAGAGAGCCTTAATCTCAACATTACACCGCCCGGGCCTTTACAGGCCACCGCCTGCGAATGCCAGGCCTGCAACAGATCATTCAATACCTACCTGGGAGCGCAGGCGTATTCTTCTATTTGTCCTCACTGTGGCAGTTTGCATAACTCCTATAACGGCATACTGGAAAGAACAAATGACAAAGTTAAAGTCACCACAAGCGCTCTTGATATTCCTATCGGAACCAAGGGCCAGTTAAATGGTGTTGAATATTATGTGGTAGGTTATGCGTGTAAAAAGGAAAGTGGGACTTCTTATCACTGGCATGAATATACCCTTATAAGCCCGCTTAAAGGGTTGGCCTATCTGTCACAGTATGACGGGCACTGGATCTTCCTTAGGGAGGTGAACGCGTTTCCGCTTCCGGCTGGAAGGGCCGCTCATCTCGATAGCAAAACCTATGACCTTTTCTCGAAATATAAGTCTAAGGTTGTCAATGCTGCCGGAGAGTTCATATACCGTTTTTCAGCCGGCGAAACAATGTGGGTGCAAGAGTACATCAGCCCTCCGGAGATGATCTCCCGTGAATCGGATGGAGATAATATCGTTTGGCTCAGTGGGGAATATATGCAGCCTGCCGATATAAAAAAAGCATTTTTACTCAAGAATATTCCACCCCGAAAAGGGATCGGGATGATACAGCCCTTCGCGGGCAAATTCAGCTCCGAAAGCCTCCGCAGGCTGGTCATTTTCCTTGCCGCGCTTTGGGTGATCAGCCAGGTGTATTTTATAAGAACAGCTAAAGAAGAGCTGGCTTTTATGCACGTGTTCGGCATAAATGATTCACTTAACCGAAAAGAGATCTACTCCAACTCCTTCGATCTGAAATACGGAACCTGTAACGCCGAAATAAAGATCAGCACCAATATTGACAATAATTGGATGTACACCGCTGTAACCCTGGTCAATGAAGGAACTGGCGATCTTTATGATCTCGATTTGGAGGCAGAGTATTACCATGGCTATGAAGGCGGTGAAAGCTGGGCGGAAGGCAGTAGTTGGGTCTCACAGGTTGTTTCGCAGGTGCCCGAAGGTAAATACTACATGATCATTCACCCCGAAAAACCAACGAATATGCCAGTGGTGAACTTGAACATCAGCGTGCAGCGTGACGTTTATGTGTTCAGTAACGGATTTATCGCTTTGCTGTTGCTGGCGATATTCCCGGTGTTTTATTTTTACAGGAAAAGGAGCTTTGAGGCGAAACGATGGTATAACAGTAACTACTCACCCTACGACGAATGATAAAGCTAATTCAGAAAAACGATCTAAAAGGACTGAAGTATTATCTTTTATTTGCCAGTTTGATCATTGGCATTTATTCATATTCTATGGTTACCGGATGGCGTTTCCTGAGCTTTACCGAACACAGCAAAGAGAAAACGGGTTCCCGTACGTATATACATAGCTATTACCGAAGTAATAATCATAAATAACCAAACAAAAACAAAAATCATGGAAGTATTACAATTAAAATACCTGGTGGCTGCCCTGGTGTATTCCTTTGCCGGAATAATCATTCTCCTGGTCTCTTTCTGGATCATTGAGAAGATCACACCGGAGAACCTCTGGGACCAGATCATCAATAAGCAGAACCGTGCGCTTGCCATGCTGGCCTCGGCGTTCATGATCGCCATAGCTATCATTATCGCATCGTCCATACATGGTTAAACGATGACCACCTCAGGGAGCAACAGGAACAACCTGTTGTTGCTTCTTTCTGTTTTCGTGATCGCCACTTGCGGGTTGATATACGAATTGATCGCGGGCACGCTTGCGAGCTACCTGCTGGGCGATTCCATCACCCAGTTCTCAACCATTATTGGCGTTTACCTGTTCTCTATGGGGATCGGTTCCTTTCTTTCCCGATATGTGCAGCGTAACCTCTTGGGATGGTTCATCCAGATAGAGATCCTTGTTGGCGTGGTGGGAGGTGTCAGCTCAATGGTGCTCTTCTTTGCGTTTGAACATGCCAGCGGGTTTCAGATCATTTTATACGGGCTCATAGCGCTTACAGGAACCCTGGTCGGGCTGGAGATCCCCTTGCTAATGCGGATACTTAAGGACGAATTCAATTTCAGTGAGCTTGTCTCCAAGGTGTTTACGTTCGATTATATCGGCGCCTTGTTCGCATCTATTCTCTTTCCTCTTTTCATGGTACCGTACCTGGGTCTGCTTAAAACTTCCTTTTTTTTCGGACTTCTTAATGTAGTGGTTGCCATCATCCTGTGCTTTGTTTTCGGAACCGCTATTCGTTACCTCAATTTCTTGCGCCTCCAGGCTACACTGGCGGCGGTACTGCTTTTGCTGGGATTTGTTTTCGCGGATCAGATACAGAGCTATACCGAATCCATCAGTTACAATGAGAACATCATCTTCAGCAAATCATCCCCCTACCAGCGTATCATTCTCACCAGCGACAGGGGAGTGTCGCGGCTTTACCTCAATCATAACCTTCAGTTCAGCTCGGCAGATGAGTACCGTTACCACGAGGCCCTTGTCCACCCGGGCCTGTCGCGTATGAAAGAGCCGAAAAATGTTCTCGTGCTCGGCGGAGGTGATGGCCTTGCGGTGCGCGAGGTGCTGAAATATCCTTCTGTTGACAGTATCCTGCTGGTCGATCTCGATGCTGTTGTTACAGAAATGTTCAGTGGCTCCGAACTGCTGGTGCAGCTCAACAACGGTTCATTAACTAACCCAAAGCTGAAGATAATTAATGCTGATGCGTTCCTCTGGCTTAGGGAAAACAAGAGGCGCTTCGATTTTATCATCATTGATTTTCCAGACCCTTCCAATTTTTCTATCGGCAAGCTGTACACCAATTCCTTTTACCGCGAGATAAAAAGAACGCTGAAGCCAGGCGGCGCTTTTGTAGTACAAAGTACTTCACCCTTTGTTGCCCCTCAGTCGTTTTGGTGCGTGAACAATACCATGTTATCGGTTGGGTTCAGCACACAGCCTTACCACGTATACGTTCCTTCATTTGGAGAATGGGGATATGTGCTGGGCTTCTCTTCCCTGCCGGCGCAACCCTATTTTACTCCTGGTAAATTGAAATTCTACGATGAGAAGCGTTTTACGGAAATGACCAGTTTCCCACGTGACATGGCTGCTGTGAACACGGAGATCAATAAGTTGAACAACCAGATCTTGATCCATTATTTTGAAGATGAGTGGGGAAGAGTTCAATAATCACCTTCACCGGCGTTCGTTCCTGAAGCTGGGAGGTCTCTTCCTGGCCGGCTCTGCGCTGAACGCCTGCAATTATTTTCAAAAGCCTGATTCATTTAAAGCACGCATAGTGGGCGCGAATTCCAAAACAGGGCACCTGCTTCGGGAGGGGAAATTTCCGGAACCATCACTTACAGAAGAGCTGGACACGATCATTGTTGGGGGAGGGGTTTCGGGTCTGAGTGCCGCGCGCTGGCTGAAGAAGAAAGGCATTCATGATTTTAAACTTTTGGAACTGGATGACGGACTTGGCGGAAATTCAAGAGGTGGCAAGAATAGTATCTCGGAGTATCCTATTGCCGCGCATTATTTGCCGTTGCCCAACGAAAATTTCCACGCGCTCATCGATTTTTTGAGCGAGCACAAGGTCATTACTGGATTTGATTCCTCCGGCCTGCCGATCTACAATGAAGATCACCTCTGCTTTGAGCCGCAGGAGCGCTTGTTCTATCGTGGTATTTGGTACGACGGCCTTCCTCCTAAGTCGGGATTGATGCAAGAGGACCAACAAGCCCTTGTGCGTTTTCTTGAAACAATGGAGAAGCTAAAGACCCGCACAGGCAGCGACGGCTTACCCGCCTTTACCATCCCCTTAGAACTGAGTAGTAAAGATGAGGAGTTCACGCGGCTGGATACTATGACCGTAGCGGAATACCTGGAAAGGGAAAATTACAAAAGCGAATTCCTGAGCTGGTACCTTAGTTACTGCTGCCGCGACGATTTTGGAACTTCCACGGAGAATACTTCTGCCTGGGCGATGTTCCACTATTTTGTGTCACGCAACGGCCGGGCAGCCAACGCTTCTTCATTTGACGTGCTTGTATGGCCAGAAGGCAATTATTTCCTTGTAAAAAAACTCAGCAAGGGCCTTGATGCCAACTTACACACTCAGATGCTGAGCTACAAAGTGGAAAAGGAAGGGGAACGCTGGAGTTGTTATGTTTACGATATCCGGAAGCAAAGAAGCATTAAGTACAGCTGCCGCAATGTCATACTGTGTACGCCCCAGTTTGTGAACAAAAGATTGCTTTCCTCCTTTCCCGGTATTCAATGGGAGGGATTCAGCTATTATCCCTGGGTGGTAGCCAACATCAGCTTGCGCAATAAAAAAGAGCTCAACGGTATGCAGGACCTCTCCTGGGACAATGTGATCTTTAGCTCCGGTTCATTGGGCTATGTGAATGCTTGTCATCAGTCGTTCAATAACCAGGACAAAACGGTTCTCACCTGGTACTATAATTTTTCTGAACGAAACGCCAGGGAGGAACGCGAAGCGATCTATGATAAGGATGAAGACCACTGGAAGCAGTTTGTGCTCAATGATCTTAAGATCGCTCACCCGCAAATAGAAGAGCTGATAGAAGACATGGAGATAACTGTGCTCGGGCATGGCATGATCAGTCCTTGCAAAGGCTTCCTCGGTGATCCTGTGAGGGCCACGCTTGCCAAAGGGATCGAGGGCCTTTACTTTGCCCATACGGATGTGAGCGGGGTTTCCATTTTTGAACAAGCTTTTTACCAGGGCATAAGGGCGGCGGAACAGATCATTGAACGAAAGGGAAGCTATGGAACTTAGAAACAGTTGGATACGTTCTGCCTGGTATGATTCTGTCTTCATACTCTTGCCGCCATTCTTTTGCCTGATGATCATTTTTCTTTTTCCCGGACTTTTCGGGCAAACAGAGACGGGTAATGAATGGGTTTGGTTCTTACTGATCGTTTGTATTGATGTAGGCCACGTGTACAGTACTATCTACAGGACCTACCTCGACAAGAACATGATCAGTAAAAATAAAATGCTTTTTTACCTGAGCCCTCTGCTGATCTATTTTATAGGCGTTTGCCTTTATTCTATTCACCCTGTATGTTTTTGGAGGACGATGGCTTATCTCGCGGTGTTTCATTTTATAAGGCAACAGTACGGCTTCCTGCGCTTGTATTCACGGAAAGAAAATTCCTCCCGCTTTTCGCGTCTCACCGACACGGTTACAATTTATGCTGTTACTTTATATCCCCTGCTGCATTGGCATTTGCAGGGAAAGCAAATGTTCAACTGGTTTTTGGAAGGTGACTTTGCTTACCTGAATTTTCCGGAGCTCATCCCTTTGTTCCGTATTTTGTACGGATGCATAATCGCGACGTACCTGGTAAAAGAATGCTGGCTGTGCTTCCGCCACCGTAATATCAATGTGCCAAAGAACCTGCTCATGATCGGCACCGCGGTATCATGGTACATGGGTATTGTTTATTTCCAGGGCGATCTCACTTTCACTTTGCTGAACGTAGTGAGTCACGGTATTCCCTACTATGGCCTGGTATGGGCTCATGGGAACCGGCAGCAGGAATTGCCAGCAGCCCCCGGATGGAGCAGGCTCATTTTTCAACCTAAGAATATTGTGATCTTTATTGGATTGTTGCTTGGCCTGGCTTATGTGGAAGAATTACTTTGGGATGGCCTGGTATGGAAAGAACATTACGCTGTATTCCCTACTTCAGCCGTTTTGCCGGGAATAGCAGAAAGTAAGAGCCTTATGGCACTCGTCATTCCACTACTGGCCCTGCCTCAGCTCGTCCACTATTTTATTGACGGTTTTATCTGGAAGATGAAGAAAGATACATTCGGCTGGAGCACCGTGCTGTTCAGATCTTAGAACGCCTCTCCGAGCGTCACATAAAAATTCCCTTCTCCCTTCACTCTTCCATAATCAAATCGCGCGTTGATGCCGCGCTGGGGGTCAAGCATGAAACGCAGGCCCGCGCCGTAATTGTATTTGAAATTCTCGGAGCCCATACTTGCATAATCAGGCGCAATGCCTCCGTAACCGCCAAACACAGCTCCGCTGATCAGCCAGAAAATGGGGAAACGGTACTCGCCCTGCAGCAGTACCATGCTTTTGTCCCGAAACCGTCCTTCGTAATAACCCCTTAAGCGCCGCGAGCCACCCATAAACAGCAATTGGTTGAAAGGCGGATCGCCGGTTTCAAGAGCGGAGTAGAGGTTGAGCGCGAAAATATGTTTTGGGCGAATAGTAAAATAGCTGCAGGCATCGAAGGAATATTTTGCAAAGCGGAAATCGCTGCCTGTCCAGCTGTCGTCGGTCTGCGCGTAAAATTCGGTAACAACACCCTTGCCAGGGAAAAAGGTATTGTCGCGGCTATCGTACTTGAGCACTATGCCCGCGCTTGAAACAGTTCCGCCCTTTGAGCCGGTGGTAATGCCTTGCACCAGTTCTCCCGTTGGATCTGTTTCAGTAAAACGTACATCATCCAGCCCGTATTTTATTCCGGCGTACAAATGCTTAACCGTTTGTCTCAACAGGTTGAACCGTAGTCGCGGATATTTTACAAAATATCTTTCCTTCGCGCTGTCGGCCGTCTCAGCCCCAATGCCCCAGTAATTGAAATTGTATTTGTAATAACCAATGTCGCCATAAAAATTATAATCGCCGCTTTGGGGATACAGCTGGTAAGAGAAACTGAAAACGGCTTGTTTCTTCAGCGTGTATAAAGCGGTAAGATTAATGGAAGAGGTGCGGAAGCCCGCCGTATCTTTTTTAGGAATGAAGCTGCAAACAGCCGTGCCGCCAAATCCCCAGCTGGTTTCGGGTGTATAGAAGACCGCCGGCAAGCCAATGATGCGGTAGTTCTTTTTATTGGAGGTTGAATCGCTTGTGAAAAGCCAGGGCTGAGAAAAAGAGTTAAGAAAGAGAAGTGTGAGTGTGAATGTGAGAGCGAGAGTTCTCATTCATTACTTGATCAACCCGCCGTTGTTGATGTCCCTGGTGGGAGATACAAAAGCCAGTTTCCCTTCAGCGTTCTCCGCCATCAGGATCATGCCCTGCGATTCAATGCCTTTGATCTTTCTCGGGGCCAAATTCACCAGGATCGCTACTTTTTGCCCGATGATCTCTTCCGGCTTGTAGTCAGCGGCAATGCCCGATACTACCGTACGCTGGTCAATACCTGTGTCGATCTTCAGCTTCAGCAGCTTGTCGGTCTTGGGAACACGTTCCGCTTCCAAAATGGTTCCCACGCGGATGTCCATCTTTGAAAAATCGTCGAAGCTGGTCTCCGCCTTTTGCGGAAGGATGCTACTGGGAGTCGCGTTCATCTTTTTACTTTCATGAAGTTTGTTCACCTGCGCCTCTATCACCTCGTCCTCTATTTTATCGTACAGCAGGCTAGCCGTCCCTAACTGGTGACCGGCCTTCAGCAGGTCGGTACGCTCGGCATCGCGCCACCTCAATCCTTTCAGGTTGAGCATGCCGCCCAGCTTCGCCGCGCTGAAAGGCAGGAAAGGCTCCATCAATACGCTGAGGCTGGCGCATACCTGCAGCGAAATGTTCATCACGCTGCGTACCCTCTTCTCGTCGCTTGCCGCTATTTTCCAGGGCTCATTATCCGCTAAATATTTATTGCCGGCACGTGCCAGGTTCATTAGCTCGCTCAATGCCTCACGGAGACGGAACGCGTCGAGCGAAGCGGATATTTTATCAGGAAACTTTTTCAGTTCCTCCAGGAGGTACAGGTCGTTCTTATTGTATTCATCCGCCTGCGGCACCTTGCCTCCGTAGTATTTTTCGCTCAGCACCAGGGTGCGGTTTACGAAATTCCCAAGGATGGCTACGAGCTCATTGTTGTTCCTCGCCTGGAAATCCTTCCAGGTAAAATCATTGTCCTTCGCCTCAGGAGCGTTCGCGCAAAGCGCGTAACGTAACACATCCTGCTTGCCTTTGAACTCTTCCAAATATTCGTGCAGCCACACCGCCCAGTTGCGTGAAGTGGAGATCTTGTCGCCCTCCAGGTTCAGGAACTCGTTGGCGGGAACATTGTCTGGGGTAATGTATTCACCATGCGCCATCAGCATGGCGGGGAAGATGATGCAATGGAATACGATATTGTCTTTACCTATAAAATGGATCAGGCGGCTTTCTTTATCCTGCCAGTATTTTTTCCAGTCGTCGCCAAGCAATTCTTTCGTGGCGGAGATATATCCTATAGGCGCGTCGAACCAAACGTAAAGCACCTTCCCTTCAGCATCCTTGAGCGGCACCTTCACGCCCCAGTCCAGGTCGCGCGTCATCGCGCGCGGTTGCAATTTCTGATCGAGCCATGATTTGCATTGACCGTACACATTGCTCTTCCAGTCCTTGTGCGACTCAATATAAGCGCTGATCTGGGGCTGCATCTTATCGAGCGGTAGGAACCAGTTCTTTGTTTTTTTCAAAACAGGCTTTTCTCCCGACAATGTCGACTTGGGATTGATAAGCTCCGTAGGGCTTAAAGAGCTGCCGCATTTCTCGCACTGGTCGCCATAGGCATTCTCGTTATTGCATTTAGGGCAGGTGCCGGTTATGTAACGGTCGGCCAGGAACTGGTTGGCCTTCTCATCGTAATACTGCTCCGTAACTTCTTCGGTGAACACGCCTTTATCATAAAGTGTTTTGAAGAAGCCTGCTGCCGTTTCGTGATGTATTTTTTTGGAAGTACGCGAATAGATGTCGAAGGAAATACCGAACTCCTTAAAGGAAGCGTCCATCATGCCGTGGTACTTGTCCACTACCTGCTGTGGAGTGATGCCTTCTTTCTTTGCCTTAATGGTGATCGGAACGCCATGTTCGTCAGAGCCGCAAATGAACTTCACATCTTCGCCTTTGGAGCGCAGGTAACGCACATAGATATCCGCAGGCAGGTAACAGCCGGCCAGGTGGCCAACATGTACCGGCCCGTTGGCATAGGGTAGCGCGGCGGTAATAAGATGTCGTTTGAACTTGCTCACAATGGGGACAAAGATAATTACATTCATGTATCTTTGCTCTATGCTGAAGAAGCTCTTAAAACTGCTACTGCTACTGCTACTACTACTGCTCAGCATCGTCCTCTTCAACACCTTTACCTACAAGTCGAAACAGCTCGATGTACAACTGCTGCCCGAAGAAGCCGTAAGCGATGAAGCGGTGCAGCATCTTTCGGAAGCGGTGCAGATAAAGACCGTTTCTTACGATGATGCTTCGCGATTTGACTCGGCTTCTTTCACAAAGTTCCTCTCATACCTTTCCGAAACTTATCCTCTTTGTGATTCATTGCTGGAGAAGACCCTGGTGAACGGCTTTAGCCTGCTCTATAAATGGACCGGCAGCGATCCTTCGCTGTCGCCGGTGATCCTGCTCGGCCATATGGACGTGGTGCCTGCCGGCGATGATCCCAATGAGAAATGGACACATCCCCCTTTCAGCGGCAAGATCGAAAATGGTTTTGTGTGGGGAAGGGGCTCGCTGGATGATAAAGTAAATGTGATCGGCATCCTCGAAACAGCGGAGCAATTCCTGAAAGAAGGTAAGAAGCCCAAGCGGACTGTTTATTTTGCCTTTGGACACGATGAAGAGATCGGCGGCAGGGCAGGAGCGGTGAAGATCGCGGAGCTGCTGGAATCCCAAAAAGTAAAAGCAGAGTTTCTATTGGACGAAGGCCTGCTCATCACCCGCGGCATTGTCCCAGGAATACAAAGACCTGTGGCTCTTATTGGCATCACTGAGAAAGGTTACCTGAGCCTCGAGCTGAGCATTGAAATGGAAGGAGGGCACTCCTCCATGCCTCCGAAGGAAACACCGGTCGGAATTCTGTCGGCAGCTGTTTCTAAACTGGAGAAGGATCCGTTCAACCCACGTATCTCCGCGCCGGTGCAGGAGTTCCTTGCGCATGTAGGGCCAGAGATGCCGTTCTTTTCTAAGATGGCTTTCGCCAATCAATGGCTGTTTAGCGGGGTGATCATCGGCAAATACCAGAAAACGGAAGCAGGCAGCGCTATTGTGCAGACGACTACCGCGCCCACCATTTTCAAAAGCGGTGTGAAAGACAATGTGCTGCCGATGAGGGCCAGCGCTGTTGTTAACTTCCGAATACTTCCCGGTGAAAGCATAAGCAGTGTAACAGAACATGTCAAGAAGGCTATCGGCGATGAACGGGTGAAGATCAGCGTGTATGGACACAGCAACGAGCCCTCTCCTGTTTCGGATGTTAATTCTCCGGGCTTCATCGCCATCAGAAAAAGTGTTGGCGAAGTGTTCGACAGTACCATCACCGCTCCATCATTAGTGGTGGGCGCTACCGACGCACGCCATTATACCAAAGTGACCAGCAACGCTTTCCGCTTCGTTCCGGTCATTGCTTTGCCCGAAGACCTCAAGCGCCTGCACGGTACAAATGAGCGGATATCGATAGAGAATTTCAAAGACTGTATCCGGTTTTACCGCCGATTGCTCATTAATTGCGGGGAAAAATAGCTCAGATAGTACAATTGCCTTCCCCTAATATTTGCGGGTTTTGACAAGTTGTCCTGGTCGTTTGCATTATTTGCGTCTCCTGCTTAGCTTTCCCTTGAAAACTGTCAATTCTTGCAGATTTCATAGAATCTACCCCTTTTCCAGGCATTGGGTCGTTTCCCAGGCCCAGCAAGCCGGCCTAGATTTGTCAAAAAAAGAAAATGATCTCAGTCTACAACATCAAACCCAAATTCCAGCAATTGCTAAAGCCTTTGCTGGGTGCCTTATATAAAGGAGGGGTTACCGCCAACCATCTTACAATTGCCGCTATTGCTCTTTCGGCAGGCCTCGGCATATGTCTTTGGTATGTGCAGGTAATGCCGGCGGCATTGCTCATAGTTCCTGCCGGCTTACTGTTGAGGATGGCGCTCAACGCGCTCGACGGCATGATGGCGCGTACGTATTCCATGCAAAGCAAACTGGGTGAAGTGCTCAACGAACTTGGCGACGTGGTATCGGACCTATTCATTTACCTGCCTTTCATAAAGATCACCGGCGCGGGTTTGTATCCAGTGTTTGCTTTCGTTCTCCTCGGCATCATCAACGAATTCGCCGGAGTAATGGGCAAAGTGCTGGGCGGCGAACGCCGCTACGAAGGACCTATGGGTAAAAGCGACAGGGCATTGCTTGCCGGCGCTCTTTGCCTGGCTTGCTGGTTCTGGCCCGGTATGAGTGCGCACATCGACAAAGTATTTTATCTCGCCATAGTTCTTCTTATCATCAGCACATTCACGCGTATTAAAAGATCGATCGTATCATGAACCTCACACGCTTTAATCTGAACAGCGAGCTGCTCAGCATCATCCTGCTCATCTTCGGCCTGCTTATTTTCGCCACCGTACTCTTTTTTGTTTGGGGAAAGATAAAACCGCAAGCCAATCTCACTGAACTGAAAACACGAACCAAATCATGGTGGGTGATGTCCAGCGTATTTGTGTTCGCCGCGCTTTTCAACCCGATGATCTCCTTTATTGCCATCGGCTTCCTTTCCTTCGCCGCGCTGCGTGAGCTATACAGTGTGCTCAATCTTCGCGAGTCCGACCGCCGGCCTATATTTTGGTGTTACCTGGCCGTTCCGGTACAATATTACCTCGCTTACGTTGGCTGGTACGGCGCCTTCATCATTTTCATTCCGGTGGTGATGTTCATTTGGATCCCTTTTATGGTCATCATAAGGGGTGAGGTGAAAGGCATCATCCAGAGCATGGCCATCCTTCCTTCATCGCTTATGCTTTGTGTGTTCGGCATCAGCCATATGGCATTCCTTCTTTCGCTTCCTGAACTGCCTGGCTTTGCCGCCGGAGGAAGAGGCTTGCTGCTTTTCGTGGTCTTCATCACCGAGATGAACGATGTGTTCCAGTTCACCTGGGGAAAATTGTTCGGGCGCTATAAAGTTCTTCCTACTGTTAGCCCCAACAAAACCTGGGAAGGGCTCATCGGCGGCATCCTTACAACAACCATCGTAGGATATTTCCTGCGCTTCCTCACTCCGCTGAGCGGAATGGAAGCGCTTCTCGTTAGTTTCCTTGTAGCTGTTGCAGGCTTTATAGGAGATGTGGTAGTATCGGCAGTGAAACGCGACATCGGGGTGAAGGATACCGGCAGTACTATTCCGGGCCATGGTGGAATTCTCGATCGTATTGATTCGCTCGCTACCACAGCGCCTGTTTTTTTTCACCTTGTTTATTACCTGGCTTACTAAAACGAAATACAAATGATACGCAATACATTTCTTGCTTTCCTGTACTCGCTCGTTATGCGCAGTTTCCTGGTGCTCATCGTGGGCGTGAAATACCGCAACCGCGAGGTATTGAAAAAGGAAAAACAGTTCATCATTGTGGCCAACCATAACAGCCATGTGGATACCATGGCATTGCTTTCGGCATTGCCTTCAAGCAGGATCCGTCACGTACATCCCGTAGCTGCCGCCGATTATTTCGGGAGCAATCCTATTCGTGCCTTCATCACAAAACTACTTGTGAATACGATCCTCATTCCGAGAAGCCGCCCAGTGGATGGCGAAGGCCCTGACCCGGTGCAGATGATGTTCGATCAATTGGAAAAAGGTGAGTCGCTGATCTTGTTCCCGGAAGGCAGCAGGGGAGAGCCTGGTAAATTACAGAAGTTCAAAAAGGGCATTGCCCTCCTGCTCGAAAAATATCCGCACATTCCTTTCATCCCCGTGTACATGAGCAATATGGGCAAGGTGTTACCGAAAGGGGATGGGGTGCTGGTGCCTTTTAACTCCACCGTTATTTTTGGTGAGCCCCAGTTGGCTAACAGCTGCGATCTTGAAAGTATCGTAGCGCAGGTTGAGCACAGTGTTCTATCTTTGCGGAAAGACGAACATGGACTTTCTAAAGAAAGGTGATAAGATAGGTATAGTAGCCACCGCGCGTAAAGTGACGAAGGCGGAGCTGGAGCCTGCCATTGAAACCCTGCGCTCATGGGGCCTGGAGCCCGTGCTTGGAAAGAACCTGTTTGGCGACCATCACCAATATTCAGGAAGCGATGAAGACCGCAGGCAGGACCTGCAGGCGATGCTCGATGATGTTACGGTGAAGGCGGTGATCAGCGCGCGCGGAGGTTATGGCACGATGCGGATCGTGGATGGGTTGAACTTCAGCGCTTTTAAAAAACATCCCAAGTGGATCATCGGCTTTAGTGATATCACCGTTTTGCATTCGCATCTTAATAACATGGGTGTTGAAAGCATTCATGCCCCCATGCCGCTTACTTTTCCGAGAGATGCTGAAAGCGTGGAGAGCCTTCGTAAAGCGCTGTTCGGCGAAACACTTTCCTATACGTTCTCCAGCAACGCGCTCAACCGTGCAGGGAATGCGGAAGGAATAATTGTGGGAGGGAACCTCAGTTTGCTGTATGCGTTACAAAGCAGCGCTTCAGACATCGACACGAAGGGCAAAATACTTTTCATCGAAGACCTCGACGAATACCTTTATCATATCGACCGTATGATGCTGAGCCTGAAGCGCTCAGGCAAATTAGATAAGCTGGCGGGCTTGGTGGTAGGAGGGATGTCGGACATGAGGGACAATCCCATCCCTTTCGGCAAGACCGCCGAAGAGATCATCATTGATACTGTTAAGGAGTATTCTTATCCTGTTTCTTTTGGCTTTCCGGCAGGGCATGGTACAAAAAACATGGCCCTCCATTTTGGCAGGAAGGCCACGCTTAATGTTTCTGGTAAAGAAACTATTCTTTCCTTTTAGAATCTTGAATAGTTAGCGGGGATCGCCACCATCGCAGGGTCCAGCACTTTCTTTTCCACTTTGGTCACTTCCAAACGCAACTCTTCTTTTCCATCAGCACCTGTTTGTGAGGCTACCATAGGGAACATGCCAACCACACCAGTGAGCTGGGTGAAATAAACAGATACTTTGTCCTTGCGGTTCCAGAGCTTCACCAGCTTATCGAAGAAATCGAACTTGCCGGAAGCCATCCAGTAGGAAATGCTCACATTGTCTGTAGCGTTCTTTACGATGTATTCGGTGCAATTGTAGCCAAGCACCTTTTTCATGTTCTTGGTTTTGGTCACTTCCGCCTTACCGCTCATAGTAGCGGGGCTGGCCTTGGCAACATCGCTATAGATCTTGCGCTCGGCGTTCAGCGAAGTAATGGTTCCGGCCTTGAGGTCGAAGAGAAAGCCACCGGCACTTACGCCTTTGCGGATATTATCGATCCTCACCTTGTCGCCTTTTATATAATACACCAGGTTGGTGGTGTCGGCACCAGCTATCTGGCGGAACTCAATGGTGCCTTCAAAGCCTTTGCCGCCGGTTCCTTTGGGTCCCTGTGCGCTCGCTGCGCAGGCAATGGTGGCAGCGAAAATGGTGAGGAATAATTTTCTCATCGGTGAATAAGTTTATATGGCTAAAATAAGATTTTTTTAGGATACGCTCGGTAATTTTAAAGTATGGCAGAACATAATGAAACCGGGAAGAAAGGAGAAGAGGCGGCCCTGGCCTTCCTGAAAGAGAAAGGGTATGAGATCCTGGAACTCAATTGGCGCTTAGGTAATTTAGAAGCTGATATCATAGCAAAGCAAGGTGATCAATTGGTGGTGGTAGAGGTAAAGACCCGCGCCAGCGCTTTTTATGGTCCGCCGCAAACCTGGGTGAACAAGGCCAAGCAGCGCAACCTCATCCTTGCCGCCAACCATTACGTGGAGCGTCACAAACTTGACCTGGAAGTGCGTTTTGACATCATTTCGGTGATATTAATAAAGGATGTGAAGAGCATCGATCATATTGAAGACGCTTTTTTTCCTTTGGTCTAGGTTCCCTATCTTTGCGGAACTAAATCAAACACCATGAAAAAACTTATACTCCTTTCGTTTATCTCTTTCAGCTTCGCTGCCCAGGGCCAAACGGTTCTTAACGGTGGCTTTGAAAGCTGGACATCCATTCCTTTTGATGAACCCAACAATTGGTATTCACCCAACTGGCAAGTGGTGCCGCAGTTCGGCTTCGCGATCGACACCAAGGTGACCGGCTTCAGCAATTCGGCTCTCCGCATGCAAACCTATATCGTTGGGCAAGATACCCTGGGTGCTTATATCACTAATACTCCCGGCGATCCTATTAGCGGTAAAGGTGGCGTTCCCTATTCACAAAAACCTACCGCGCTAAGCGGCTACTATCGCTATAGCCTTGGTACTACTGATACGGCGCTGATCCTTGTGATCTTCAAAAAGAACGGCTCGATCATCAATACCGATCTTTTCAAGATCCGCGGAACAGGCACACAAAGCGCTTGGACCAGTTTCAGCTATAACCTCACACTCGGCAGCAACCCTGATACAGTGATCTTAGCAGCGGCCGCCAGCAATCTTATCAATAATATAGGTGTGCAGAATGGCAGTTTCCTCGAGCTCGATCAGCTTGTGTTCACCGGTTCGGGCATTACCCAGCAGGTTCCCAACAACACTTTCGATACCTGGACTACTCAAACGGTAGACATACCTGGCTCATGGGATGTTTCGGGCCTCGGAATTTCTAAATCGACCAGCGCTTATGCCGGCAGTTTTGCCGTGAAGCTCGAGAACTACAGCGATGGTGGCAGTGGCAACAACGTATGGCCTGCCGGGATCACCAACGGCTATTATGGTAATAACGGTTCCTATGGCGGAAGGCCTTTCGTGAGCACCAAGGACACCCTCACCGGTTATTACAAGTACACCAATTTGGGCGCCGATACCGGCGGGGTGTACATCGATGTCCGCAAGAACGGAAACAGCATTTGGGGTACGTCCTATGACTTCCCCGCGAAGGCCACCTATACCTATTTCTCTATTCCCCTGGGGCCTTTCGGTACTTCCGATTCTATCAGGATCGATTTCGCTTCAAGAAAATGGCCCTTTAACAATTGTACGCTCGGCAGCGCGCTTTGGATCGATAACCTGCAGCTCAAATCATCGCCCCTTGGCATCAACAAATTGTTCGGCGAGAACGGCAGCAGCGTATATCCCAACCCCACGGCAGGCATCCTTACCGTAGCGCTTAAGGTAAACCTTCCTGGTGATATGAACGTGTCGATCTACGACGCGCTCGGCAAACAGGTGAAGAACCTTGTGCTGACTGACCCCGGCGCGTTGTTCCAGGTTCCTGTAGAGGAGCTGAGCCCCGGTATCTATTTCTACGAAGTAAGGAACGGTGATACGGTGATCCGCAACAAGTTCGTTAAACAATAACATTGTTAGCATCTAACTGTAGGGGAGGACCATGGTCCTCCCCTTTTGTTTTATTTTTGACCTGTGATCTCTACCTGCAATATAGAAACCCCTCTCGGCCCCATGATCGCTGCCGCGTCGGAGCAGGGCATTTGCCTGCTGGAGTTCAGTGACCGCGACATCCTTTCGAGCCAGATGGAACAGCTGAGCGTTTTTTTGGGAGTGCCGCCGGTAGAAGGGGAGAGTCCATTCTTTGAGCAGCTGAAAACTGAATTGCAGGAATATTTCGGCGGCAGTCGTAAAACGTTTGAAGTGCCATTACAGCTTACAGGCACGGATTTCCAAAAAGGAGTTTGGGAAGAACTGCTGAAGATCCCTTTCGGCAGCACGCGAAGTTATATGCAGCAGGCCATCGCGCTAAAGAACCCTGATGCGATCCGTGCTGTGGCCGGCGCTAACGGCGCCAACCACATCGCCATCATCGTTCCTTGCCATCGCGTTATTGGCGCCGATGGCAGTCTTACCGGTTACGGCGGAGGTATCCGCAGAAAGAAATGGCTCCTGGAACACGAAGGGAAATACAAACAGACTGAGTTAGCGTTTGATCAATAAAAGCATTCCCCCTCCTATGAGGAGGGGGCCAGGGGGTGGTGACAGGGAGGGGTCAGAAAAGACTATCTTTGCCACGCGATGAAAAGACCATTTAAGAAGTTCCCTGGAAAAAAGCGCGAAGAGCGGGAAGGAAGAGAAGAGCGCGGTGAGGGTAAGGAAAAAGGCGACCGCGAAGAACGCAGCGAAAGAGCTGATGGCGAAAAGCGCCCTTACTTCAAAAAAAGCTACCTGGCCTTCGACAAAAAAAAGAGCGGCCCCCCTTTCCACAAAAAGCCTTACAAAAAGAAGTTCTCTAAGGACAAGCCCTTCCGGAAAAGTGAATCACCCGCTTCAAAGCCTAACCTTTCGGGGCTCATCCGCCTCAACCGTTTTATCGCTAATGCGGGCATTTGTTCGCGCCGCGAAGCCGATGACCTGATCAAGAGCGGAGTGGTGAAAGTGAACGGTGTCATCATCACCGAGATGGGTTTTAAAGTAAAACCAAGCGACATGGTACAGTACGGCGGACAATCCCTTCGCCGCGAAAAGATGGTGTACGTGCTGCTGAACAAACCCAAGGACTATATCACCACCGTTGACGATCCTGAAAAAAGAAAGACCGTATTAGAACTGGTGCAGGATGCCGGTACCGAACGTATCTATCCTGTTGGCCGCCTCGACCGTGCTACTACAGGTGTATTGCTGCTCACCAATGACGGAGAGCTTACCAAAGTATTGACGCATCCGCGTTACGGTATCAAGAAGATATATAATGTGGAGATCGACACGCCCATCAAGCACGCTGATTTTAATAAGGTATCAGAAGGCCTGGAGCTGGAAGATGGCTACATAAAAGTGGACAAGATCAGCTACGCGAGCATGTCGAATAAAAAGGAACTGGTGATCGAGCTGCACTCCGGCCGAAACCGTATCGTGCGCCGTATCTTCGAATCAATGGGCTATAAAGTTCTCCGCCTCGATCGCATTTCCTTCGCCGGCATCGGTAAGAAAGACCTCCAGCGCGGAAGATGGAGATACCTCAGTGAAAAAGAAGTGGGGTTCCTTAAAATGGTAGCAGCAGAATAGGGAGGTTGCTTCCCTACGCTCGCAATGACAGGGTGTTTTTTTTATTTTAAGGGGGTGTGGTTTTTAGGGGGGGGGGGGGCGGGGCACACCCACCCCCCAAA
>JANWJV010000099.1 GCA_025451785.1 Bacteroidia bacterium
CTTTGTCCTTGAACATGGAGGCGCCCAACCCGAGATACGCATGATCGCCTTTGCCGCCCATGAGCGGAAGATCGTAGGAAGCGCCCAGGGTCTTGTAAGGATTGCCCATGGAAGCCCACTGGTTCTTATAATTGAGGATCACCCGGTGATAGCCGTCGTAAAATCCCGCGTTGGCAGGATTGAGCAGCAAAGGCGCTTCGAGCAGCTGTGAAAAGTGTATGTCTTGCGCGGGTAGTGAAAAAGGCGCCGCCAAAAGCAGGAAAGTAAGGAGCCGTGTCGTTCTGAAGAAATGCATGAGCGCTTCTTAAACCTTGTTAACGGAAAAGTGTGATGTTGCCGTTCTGCAGGTGTTCGCTCTCGTCGGCAAGTGAATACACCAATTTGTAAGCGTACACGCCCGAGTTTTGCTGCGAACCGTTATAGGTCCCATCCCATCCCACCGAAGGGTCTTTGGTTTGGAACACCACTTGTCCCCAGCGGTTGTAGATCTGCAGTTCCATTTTCACGATGTTCTTGGTGGCAAGGAACATGAGCACGTCGTTGACTCCATCGCCGTTAGGAGAGAAAGCGCTCGGGATATGCTCGCCGTTCTCAGCTTTGAAGATGGCGATGATGTTGTCGTTGCCGGTGATCTTCATGCTCACCTTGGCGGTGGTAAGGTCAGGTGTAATGGTGGTTCCGCCCACTTCCCAGCGCTCGAAAGTATAACCGGGATTCGCTACAGCCTCCAGCGTATTGGTGATGCCGCCGAAATAGGTGGCGCTCCAGGCGAGAGGCGTCAGCTCCTCGTAGTTAAGGAATATCTTACCGCCTGTTTGCGGCTGCGCGTCGATCACAATATTATAAGGTCCTGTTACCTTGTAACAGTTCTTCATGGCATTGGTGATCACACTACAGCGCCCATTGATCTGGCTCTTTAAATAAGTAACGTTGTTCTGCCACTGGGTCATGCTGCCGCCCCATTTGTTGATCTGGGCAGGCATCTCAGGTGTAAGTGTCGCCACTATTCCATTGAGGTGGGTCAATACGTTAGGGCAGCTCAGCGGACCGTTGATCAATTCGAAATAACGGTTCACGTATTTGTTCTTGAACTGCGCGTTCTTCAAACACTGGGTAAGAATGTCCATATGCCCTTCGTCAGAACCCGCGTTCTGGAACTTGCCCTGTATATCGCAAGGATCAGCGTTAAAGGTGGTGGTGTTCCATCCCGAATAGTTCTGGCCGAGGTCAAATACGTTATCGCAGTCCCACAAAGCGTAGCGCCATTTCTTTTTGTTGCCGTTCGGATTATTACCTCTCCACCACATGGTGTTCCAGTTGATCCAGTCGCTGTTAACGATAAAGGTGTTGAAGATGGCGTTGTCGATCACGCTGTTCATGTTCAGGAACTTCGCTACGTGATCGTAGTTGGCCTGCACCGCCAGGTTCTTGCTCATGCAGAAGTTATACACGTTCACCCAGCCGGTATCGCTGCCGTAATTAATGTTCATGCCGCCCCAATAGGCCAGCACGTCAATGTCGTTCTCATCCTGGTTGTAATAGTAATTGGTGAAGTGATGGTCGTTTACCTTCTCCCTGTATTCATACACACCCCAGTACACACCGTTGATGTAAATGATACAAGGCTCGTAGGTACGTTCGTCCACTTCCAGTCCTTCCTTCTGCGCAAGGCTTTGCACAAAGGCATCGCGCAGGTGACAGCCCGGGCCGCCGCCATAAGGATAGTTGTCGGAAGCGCCGGCCTTGAACATCATGCGGTCGAACTCGAGGCGGGGCTTGGCAGTATAGAGTTTGTAATTGATGGCGTAGTTGTAACCGTGCTGGTCCTTCAGCACCACGTCGAAACCTTTTTGGGGATAAGCCCAGGAGTCGTTGCCGTGGGGATCGGCTTCGCCGCCTTCCACTTCAAAAATAAAGTTCTTGTTCTTATCGAAATACTCAATGGAAGAGAACACCAGCGCGTTCACGTTGTTGAAGAGGTCGTCGTACTTATCGGAGGCCACCGAGATCACCGTGATGGTATGGTTCACGTTGATGAAATAGGTATTGGTCTCCATGAAGCTGGCGGGGATCAGCGTATTGGTAGGATGAAAGGCCCTGGCCTTGATCACTGTGGTGATGGGCACGTTGATGGGCGCGGTATATTTAGTAGAGCCGGTGGTGGGCATGGAGCCATCGGTGGTGTAATAGATATCGGTTCCCGAAGTGGAGCAAGCCAGCGAAACGGTTTGGCTGCTGCTGTAAAAGCCAGGGGCAACGCTCATGGTAGGCCTTGCGGCGTACTCGAGCATAGCGTTGGCGTTATTGGCATTGGGAGTAGGGGTGGTGAAGAGGCTCCAGGTGGCGGCACCATCAGTAGTGCGGCCGCGGCTGTGGTCGTCTTGCGCGGGTTTAAGGGTAACGGAGTCAACAATGGCGCCGCCGGCATTGGCCAGCACGATCATCTCGGGCTTGGTTTGGGTAAGCTTGAAGCTGGTATGATAGTTCGTTCCTACCACCATATTCCTTCCTGAGGCCCAGAACATCACTTTGCCGTTAGCGGGAATGGTGATGCCGGAGGGAACGGTCCACTTCTGCACCTTGGTCTTATCGTCGCTCAGGTAATAGCCAGTGAGGTTCACCGCCGAGCCGCCCTTGTTGTAAAGTTCGATCCAGTCCTCATACAGGCCGTTGTTATCGGTAACGGTGCTGATGTTCGAGCAGGAATACTCGTTGATCACCACCTGGCTGAAGGCGGGAAGAGAAAAAAGAAAGGTAAAAAGGGAAAGTCGAAAAGTAGAGTTGAATACCATGATTATGGATTAAGGAATAAGTGTCAAATATAATGAATGAGGCCCTGAATTGCAAAATTTAAGAGAGTTTTAGGTATTATATAGGAAATCAACGGGGTTTTTGGGCTTATGAATGGTATTGAGTAGTGGGTATTGAGTAGTGAGAAGGTCAGTTCGTGCGTCCCCCTCCTTGTAGGAGGGGATAGGGGTGGTCCTTCGTCTCGCTCCGGCTTCTCTTAAAACAAAAATGCCTCTGTCATCCTGAGCTTGCCGAAGGAGGAGATTTTGGATACATTTGATTCATGAAAGCAAAAAACTTTCTGCTCTTCGCTTGCGTCCTTTTTTCTTCTTGCGGAACCCAGCCCAAAGAGAAGCCAGGGATCGTGGAAGTCTCTAAGCAGGTTGCTTGCGAGCCCTATTTTGATTTCGATGCGGTGGAGTATTACTCGGTAGTTATTGGAGAAGATAGTTTGTGGGCGATGTACGAGAAGGAGAATAAAAGTAAGAACGAAAAAAAACTCAAAGAACTTTTGCTCGATTATCCTGCTACAGGAACAATATCAGACACTTCAATGCTGAACGGGATCGAGGAGGCAGGTTTTAAAAAGAAGAATATCTTGCCTGAAAAATTTGCCGATCTTAACAAGATATTCTGCGAAAGGAGACATGAGATCGCTCAATACGCCGCCTGTAAGCCTATATATCGCGATATTTTGATCTTTAAAAAAACGAATCATACTGTAGGGTTGGCGCGTGTATGTTTCAAGTGTAATCTGAGCGAGATCATTGGCACCATCCGCAACACCGAGGAGTTTGGGCAGTCAGGAGATTATGATCGGCTGGAGAAGCTGCTGCATTAACGCCCTTCGGCAGGCTCAGGGTGACGGTTGTCGAGATGAGAGAGGGGAAGCGGGCGCGGCCATACCTCTACATAGTACCGCCTTGGCCGTGCCCGCTTCTCTTAAAATAAAACACCTCTGTCATCCTGAGCCTGCCGAAGGAGGAATAAATAATTTTCCTACTTTTATTCCATCCATGACGCCTCCTAACGACGCCACGATCTACCAAACTCCTATCCTCGATTGCTGGATGGGCAATGACGGCATCTTGTATTCCAAAAGCAAGAACGTAGAGCGCAACAGGGAGAATTACGACAAGCTTTTTGAGATCTACAGCCTGCTTTCTGACGGAGGCAATAACAAGCTGTGCACCCTCGGCGATATTACCGATACCCGTCCGCTCGAACGCGATGTAAGAGAATATGTGGCGAAGGAAACTTCGAAATATATAAAGGCCATGGCCCTTGTCTCCCGTTCCATGCTGGGCAAAACAGTAGGCAGCCAGTTCGAAGTGCTTAGCACTACTCCTTATCCCATCGCGGTGTTTGGCGAGGAGCAGGAGGCGATACGCTGGATAAGGGAAGAGAAGAGCCGCTCAATCGCGAGCTAATACCAGCTTCACTGTTTTTTCAAAACCTTCGGCTTTCAATCGCAGGAAATACATTCCTTGCGCGAGCTGCGTATTGGTCACGCTGATGCTGTGTTCGCCCGCTTCCTGGAAACTGCCTTCAGGTAAAACGTCCATAGTACGCTGGCCGGTAACAGAGTATAAGGACATGGAAACCTGGCCCGGCGCCTTCAGATTATAATGAATGGTAAGCTGGTCGTTGAAGGGGTTCGGATAAGCGATGAGGCTGAAATCGGTAGGAACAAAGTAAGCGGTAAAAGCATCGTCCTGACCGATGTCGAGCGTGATGGCCGCGTTCGGATCGGGACTGGTGATGATGTTTGCTGAGGACCAATGATCGAACTTATAGCCCGCGTTGGGTATGGCGGTGATCGTTACCGGCACTCCATTATAATAAACGCCTGTCCAGGGCAAGGTATCAGGATATATGGTGCTGATCTTTATGATGCCCGCTCCTGCCGGCATCACATCGAGCGTTACAGTCACTTGTTTTGGCAATGAAAAATCCAACTGTACATAGTTGCGGGCCGCAGCCTGTCGCTGCACAATGTAATCGGCCATCACCAATAACTGGGTATACCAATAAGCAACATTACAGGGCTTGGCATAGCCCCATCCCGGATAGGAAGTGCCACCCCACTTGGCAAAGTGCCGGGGAAGGTTGGGGTAAAGCTCCAGCGCCATTTTGCTGGTGAGCGCTATAAAATCTTCTGGCTCGAACACCGTGTTCATAAGGTCGGCATAACGGTTGATGAAATAATTTTTAAACTCCGTGTTCTTCAGCAGGCTCACCAGCATGTTGGAATGCGGGCCGTCAAAAAGAAAAACACTATCGAGGTGATTGGTGTTGTACGGATACACAGCACCCAGGCCCAGGTCGGTATCCCAAAGTATGTACCTCCATTTTCCTCCCGGTGTGCGCGGCCTCCAGAACTTGGTGTTGTTGCCGTAGTTGGTCACCCAATCCCAGTTGGCGTAATAGGTTTCGGTAATAAAGTAATCGGCAAAGTTCTCGATGTCGAGCATCGTTTTTACTGAATCGTAATTGGCCTGCACCGCCATGTTGTTATTAGTGATAAAGTCCACCATGCTTTCAAAACCATCGCTGCTGCCGGCGATCACCGAGCCCTGGAACTCCAATAGGTCCACCTGCCCGGGGTCCACGCCGTGGTTCTGCTCCAGGTAACTTTCGTCCTGGCGCTCGCGTAATTCATACACGCCCCAGTATTTTCCATTGAGATATACTATACAGGGAAAACCATCCATAATGTCGAGGTGCGTCATCTTCTGCACGTTCTTCTGGCTCAGGCGGTCGCGCATCATGGGCCCGTTCCAGTCGCCGCCGAAGTTGCGGAGGTTGAAACATTTCACCGAGGTGACCGCTGGCTTGTCGGGGAACAAAGGGTACTGTATGGCCGCTTCGTTGTAATCGTCGCGCGCCTCCACGGTAAATCCTTTCTGCGCAAAGCACTTGGAGAAATTGCCCTGTATCTTGAGCGAAGTGCGAAGCTCAAAGCCCTGGTTGCCGTTAGTGTCGAAGAACTCCACATGGCCCTGGCGCTTCCAGCCTTTCCAGAAGTTGGCCCCGAAATTAGGAGGAGCGAATTCTGCGGTCGGCCCAAGCATGTAAATGCCGTAGAAAAAATTGAAGAAATAATCGGGGTTGCCGCTTATGCTTACCACCGGCAGGCGCAACGTATCGTTGATGAAATAAGAATTGGTGGCCACTTCGCTGGGAAGTAATGTTCCTGAACTTGGAAAGCAGCGCGCCCGGATCACTTTTGTGGAATCCACATTGATCGGCACAGTATACTGCGCTGAGGTGTTTGTTGGAATGCTCCCGTCCTTTGTATAACGGATCAACGTGTTCGACTGGTTGGTGCTCAAACTTACTTGTTGCGTTCCATTATAAAATCCTGCTTTGAGCGAGAACGTGGGCTCCAGCGCGAAACCGGTGTAGCAGTTGGAAGTGTTATTGCTTTTGTTAGGCGTGGGCCTGTCGAACAAGCACCAATAGCTGCCGCCGTTAGGCTGTCTTCCCCTCGAGTGATTGATCTGCATGTGCTGGATGACCTGGTCATCGAGCGTTTTGCCGCTTGCGTCGGCAAGCACCAGCTTTTCTCCCTCACTTGGCAAAGTGAAATTGGTATGCAATTGCACGTCGCCAATGGGGATCACCGGGTAGGTCACCGAATTGTCCTTGATACCGATGATGAAATTGGGAATGGCGCTAAGGTCGGCCGAGCCGAGCGATACGTTATGCACCTGAACAGAAAACACGTTGAGGCCGGGCACCATAATGCTGTCGAGCATTTGCCTTGGCACAAAAAAGAACTCATACTTGCCGCCCTGGTACAGTGCCGCTTCATGGTCATCGTTGGCGTAGGTATTATAGGCAGGCTTGTCGCCGGTTACTCCCAGGTTAGAACGCGCGATCTCTTTCCCGTTAAGGTAAGCGACAAATCCATCATCATAGTCAATAGCGATCGCGCCGAGCGTTATCTTGGAAGTATCGGCGAGCGTAAAGTACTGGCGCATGTAAACAGAATACACCGGGCCGGTGTTGGTGGTATCATCTCCATCACCATAGCCAAAGCTGCCTTTGGCCAGCGACCAGGAGGAATCGTTAAAGCCCAACGCATTCCAGTTGGCCGGAGGACTTGCCGAAGTTCCTTTATAATAACGCCAGGGAAGGTTATAATAAATAGGAAGCTCAAGGTGATCTGTAAAAGCTTTGCGGTCCTTGCCGGAGGCGAACACGGAGAAGTAGGACAGCGGCTGGATGGTAACATCAGGAAATATCCATTTATTATAATCCTTGCCGCTGCAGGTGAGACTATAGTTCTTGAGGCTAACGGCTGAGGAGCCGGCGTTGTAAAGTTCTATCCAGTCGGGGTAGTCGCCTTCCTGGTCGGCGAGCAGCGAATCGTTGGTGCTGCTTACTTCATTAATAAGGAGCTGGGCCTGGGCCGGAAGGCTCAGGGCAGCAAAAAACACCAAAATCTTACCTTTTTGTAGAAATTTCAACATTGGCCAGTACAATGACAGCTAATGTAGGCAAGAGTTTAATATGCCCAAAATAATAGTTATGTAAAGATATTGAGCATAAGAATGGGGATCATATCATTAACACCGCCTTTCAAGGCGGTGCGAACAAACGGAATTTTTCTATTTTTGTTAGGATAAAGCATTCCGCATGGAGAAAACGGCAACCAAAGCCAAGTCAGGTAAGGCAGAGAAGACAGATTTTCCGAAGGAGACCTATTTATGGTGGTACGAGCAGATGCTGCTCATGCGCCGGTTTGAAGAAAAGGCCGGACAGCTTTATATCCAACAAAAGATACGCGGCTTTTGCCACCTGTATATAGGACAGGAAGCCATTGCCGCCGGCGGTGAGTCAGCCATCCGCAAGACCGACCGCATCATTACCGCTTACCGCGACCATGCTCATCCTATCGTGAGGGGTATGCATCCCAAATATGTGATGGCCGAGCTGTTCGCGAAAGCCACAGGATGTTCGAAAGGAAAGGGCGGATCCATGCACATGTTCAGCAAGGAGTTCAACTTTTTTGGCGGCCATGGGATCGTAGGCGGACAAGTTCCGCTGGGTGCCGGTATCGCTTTCGCCGATAAATACAACAACAACGACAACGTAACCCTTTGCCTCATGGGCGATGGGGCGGTGCGCCAGGGTGCTTTGCACGAGGCCTTTAACATGGCGATGCTCTGGAAGCTGCCGGTTATTTATATCATTGAGAACAACAATTACGCGATGGGTACCTCGGTAGAGCGTACTTCCAACGTGCATGATCTTTATAAGCTGGGCTCAGCGTACGAGATGCCTTCTTTCCAGGTAGATGGTATGCGTTGCGAAACGGTGCATGAAGCGGTGGCGGAAGCTGCGGTGCGCGCCCGTAAAGGCGGAGGCCCCACCTTGCTGGAGATAAAGACCTATCGTTACCGCGGCCATTCCATGAGCGACCCGGGAACATACCGCAGCAAGGAAGAGGTGGAAGAGTACAAAAAGCTCGACCCCATCGAACAGGTATTGGCAACGCTGAAGAAGAACAAATGGATCGACGATAAAGGTGTGGAGAACATGGAGGCGAAGATCAAGGCATTGGTGGAAGAGAGCGTGAAGTTCGCTGAGGAATCACCGTTCCCGACCCCCGACGAATTGTACAAGGATGTTTACGCCCAAAAAGATTATCCCTACATAACAGAATAGTATGGCCGAAATAGTTCGCATGCCCAAGCTGAGCGACACGATGACCGAAGGCACCGTGGCGAAATGGATCAAGAAGGTGGGTGACACCGTAAAGTCGGGCGAGATCCTGGCCGAGATCGACAGCGACAAGGCCACCATGGAGTTCGAATCGTTTTACGATGGTGTATTGCTTTACATCGGTGTGGATGAGAAGAAAGGCGCGCCGGTGGATGCTATCCTGGCTATTATCGGTAAAAAGGGAGAAGACATTTCGAAGATAGTAGAGGAAGAGAAGAATAAAAAGCCGGAGGTTAAAGTTGAAGCGAAGAAAGAAGAGCCGAAGAAAGAGGTGGTGGTTGCTCAACAACAAACCACAAATCCTTCGACAAGCTCAGGGCAGGCTAACCAACAAACGGTTACCGTTGCAACGTCAAACGGAAAGCTTAAAGCCTCCCCTCTTGCCAAAAGACTCGCCAAGGAAAAAGGTATCATCATCAATAAACTGAAAGGCTCCGGTGACGGGGGACGTGTGGTGAAAAGAGATATTGAGCTGTTTAGCCACAGCGGTTCAGGACAAAGTTTTGTAGGTACCGAAACATTTACCGAAGAACCTGTTTCGCAGATGCGTAAGACCATCGCGAAGCGTTTGGCGGAGAGCAAGTTCAGCGCCCCGCATTTTTATCTTACCATGGAAGTGGACATGGATGAGTGCGTGAAGGCGCGCGAGACCATCAACGCGGTGAACGCGGTGAAGATATCTTTTAATGATTTTGTTGTGAAGGCAGTTGCCTCATCGCTCAAGGAACATCCCAAAGTAAATTCTTCCTGGAAAGGAGAATCCATTCGTTATAACCAGCACGTTCATATTGGCGTAGCGGTAGCGGTAGAAGAAGGGCTTTTGGTTCCCGTGGTCCGTTTCGCCGACGGCAAAACACTTTCGCAGATCTCTACCGAGGTTCGCGCCTATGCGCAAAAGGCCAAAGAGAAAAAGCTACAGCCCTCCGATTGGGAAGGCAATACATTCACCATTTCCAACCTGGGCATGTTTGGCATCGACGAGTTCACGGCCATCATCAATCCTCCCGATGCCTGCATCATGGCGGTGGGAGGTATTAAGCAAACACCCGTGGTGAAGGACGGCCTTATTGTTCCCGGCTATGTAATGAAGGTGACCCTCAGCTGCGACCACCGGGTGGTGGACGGAGCTACCGGTGCCGCGTTTCTGCAAACCTTCCGGAACTTACTTGAGAACCCGGTGTTGCTGCTGGGAGCGCAAAGCATTTAACCTAAGATATTCAGCCTTATTAATTCGCGCTCCGGCGAACAATAACCCTTTTCTGCCGATTCGGCTTGTGTAGTTTCGCTCCAGGTGGTAATTTACGCTGTTATGCCTGAGAACTTTCCCGATAAACTAAAGGTGCTTTTACTGGAAGACAACCCTGCGGATGTGGAATTCGTGCAACGTGAGCTGAGGAAAGGGGGAATTGATTACGAGATGGTAGTGGCCGACAAGGAAGATGAGTTTGTTGAGGGTCTCAAAAAGCTTGATCCGGACATCGTTCTTTCTGACCATGCGCTGCCGCAGTTCAATTCCATGGAAGCCTATAGACTTGCCAAGAAGTTCAAACCTTCCGTTTCGTTTATGCTGGTGACCGGCACCGTGTCGGAGGAGTTTGCGGTGGAATGCATGAAGGCGGGTGTGGACGATTATATTTTGAAGAGCAGCCTGACGCGCCTGGTGCCATCTGTAAAGAACATCTTATCGAAGAAAAAGATCCTGGAGGAGAAGAATGTGATCGAGGAGCTGAACCTCCAGCTGGCGAAGAAGAACAAAGACCTTACCGACAGTATCACTTACGCGCGTCGTATCCAGGAGGCGATGCTTCCCAACGCGGCGATGTTCAAGAGGAATTTTCCTGAGTCCTTCCTTATCTACCGTCCCAAACACATTGTGAGCGGCGATTTTTATTGGTGCTCCGAACGTGATGGCCGTTCTATAGTTGCAGTGGCCGACTGTACCGGGCACGGTGTTCCCGGCGCCTTCATGTCGATCATCGGTTATACCCTGCTTGACAGTATTATCAATAAGGAAGGCGTGGTACAGCCGGGCAAGATACTCGGCAGGCTCAATACCATGCTGCGTAAGGCGCTGAAGCAGGATGAAGAAACTTCTCTTACGCGCGACGGAATGGACGTGGCGATCTGTGCCATCGACAAAAAGAACAACGTGTTCGAGTACGCAGGCGCCAACAGGCCCTTGTGCTTTCTACGCAAAGCGAAACTGGAAGTGGTGAAGGGAACACCAATGGGCATTGGCGGTGTGCTTTCGAAAGCGGGCGCCGAATACACTCAGCACCGCTTCAAGCTTAACAGCTTAAGTCACATATATATGTTCTCCGACGGTTACTCCGACCAGTTCGGCGGCGACAAGGACAAAAAGATGATGACGAGGAACTTCTTTAAGGTGCTTGGTTATTTCGCGTCATTCCCCATGGAGGAACAGCGTTCGGCGCTTAACGACTGGCTGGATGACTGGAAGGGAAATTTCGAGCAGACCGACGATATCCTCATCGCCGGTATCAAGGTGTGATCTACTGGTAGGAGGCGGGGATGAAGATAGATACTTCGGTACCTTCTTCTTTCTCACTCTGTACATCAATGACGCCGCCCAGGCGTTGAACTCCTTGCTTCACCATGTACAGCCCGAGGCCAGGTCCCATAGAGCGGTCGTTGCCGCGGAAGAACATCTCGAAGATCCTTCCCTGCATTTTCTGGTCCATGCCAATGCCATTGTCGCGAATGGTGATCTCCGCTCCTTTTTCCGACAGTGTTATATGTACTGATACGTGGGGCTCGGCCAGGGCATGGTTCTGGAATTGAATACCGTTCTCAATGAGGTTACGAAGGATGGAATCAATAATACGCTGGTCGCTGTAAAACACCTTGTCGCCTTCCACGCGAAGGTTGAACTTCACGCCGCCCGAAGCCTGTGTATGGTTGATCTTCTTCATCACCCCGCGCAGCAGCGAATAGAAATCGATCTTCTCCATCTTCAGGTCGGTGTTCTTGATCGACATTGTTTCGATGAGCGCTATCAGCGTTTCGTCGAGGCGGGTGGCGCATTCGGAGATCTTACCTACATAACTGCGAATGTGTTTTTCGTCCCGTTCTCTTCCCGCAAGATCGGCCAGGCCTTTGATGGATGCCAGCGGTCCGCGCAGGTCGTGGGTGGCTTTATAGATGAAGAGGTTGAGCTCGCTGTTCGAGTTCAATAGCTGCTCGGCCATCCTCGCCTTTTCCCGTTCAGCCCGGCGTTTTTTCAGGGCGTTTTCCATGGAGGAAGGAAGCCGCATGAGATTGCTCTTCAAAATATAATCGTCGGCACCTTCCTTGAGGATGCGTATGGCGAACTTTTCAGGGATGGTGCCGGTTACAAGAACGAAAGGAACAAAGGGCAGTTCGGCGCGTGCCATCTTGAGCGCTTCAATGGAATCGAAGTTGGGCAGGCTGAAATCAGAAAGAATGATATCAGGATTATAGCTCTTCAACGCCTTGCCGAAGTCTTCCCCATTGTCCACCACCAGCGATTCAAAGCCGCTCCAGGAGCGTTTAATGGAATAAAGCACAAGCTCGGCGTCAGAAGGGTTATCTTCAAGCACCAGCACCCGCAATGCTGTGGGGATCTTTGTTTGCGATGAGGAAATACTTCCTAAGGGCATAGGAATACCAAGTACGGAGGAAAAGCAGCGTATTTGAAGTGTTTTTCGGTAAACAGGCTTCTGGAAGCGGTGAACAAGGCTGATTTAGGATTAAGGAATAAGGATTTAGGAATTAGAAGCTTAACAAATCCTAAATCCTTATTCCTAATTCCTCATTCCCACGAAGGCAGCCTTCCAGGGGTATAAGGCGCCTTTATGTTCTCCAGCTTCTGTTCCAGCTTCTGCAATTCCGTGTCAATGGCCTTCACTTCGCCATACAGGGGCACAAACTTTTTCTTTACCATGTCAAGCGCTGTTCGGTGCGTTTCGGTAATGGGTGTAGTGGTGCTCCATACCGCCGCGATCACGTTTTCCGACATGCCCAGGATGCCGGGCAGCGTTTCGAACTCGCGCTTTGCAAGGCTGGCATCGCCGCCCAGCACTTCGTCGGCATTCAGCAGACGCAGCTCCAGCTTTTTAAGATCATCGAGGTAGCCCAGGTTATTGCCCTGCGACTGTGCCACAGCGGCCTTCATGAACTTTATCTTATTGTTAAGCTCGTTCAAATAACTGTTGGTGCCCAGCAATACCCTTCTGAACTCGCTTGCGCTGCGGTAAAAGTCGTCGTTGGCCTTACGGTCGGCCGCCGGCAAGGAGCTGTTGTTGAATTGCACCAGGTTGAAAGTGATATCGTCACCCACCTTTTCCTGTTTGCCGTTATGTACGGCGTAAAGCGAAGCGGTGTATTTACCGGGCAGGCAAAGAAAACCTTTGTCAGGGTCAACGTAAGGATTATCGAGGTCGGGAGGGTTGAACGAAACGGGGGTGCTCAGTTCGGTACGACCGTCCCAGGTGAGGCGATACATTCCTTTCTTAGCCGGTTGATTGAGCTTGCGCACCACGTTGCCTTTTTCATCGCTGATCATCACCAGCACATAGGGTGCTTCTTCGCGGTCTTCGAGTCGCAGTGAGTCGGCCGAAGGATAATACACCGGCTGGTTGTTCTTCATTTTTTCTTTTTCCAATTCTTTGCGCTGGTCCTTAATGGTCTTATGATCTTTGCCAAGCCAATAGGTAAGTGTGGCGCCAATGGGAGGGTTCTCGGCGGTATACAGCTGTTCGCCCAGGAAGCTTTTTCCGCGGTGGCCGATGGGGCCCGCCGGAATGAATACCAGCCCGTCCTTCACAGGGAAGAACTTAGCGGGCTTATCAAGGTCCTCTTTCTTTATGTTCTGCAGCGGCGAGTAATCGTCGAGCACGTAAAAGCCCCTGCCGAAAGTGGCGAGCACCAGGTCGTTCTCACGTTTCTGTATCTCTATGTCGCGGATACAGGTGGTGGGAAGCCCGCCCTTCAGCTGTGTCCATACCTTGCCGCCATCCTGTGTAAAGAACACGCCAAAGTCTGTTCCTACGAACAGAAGGTTGGCGTTCTTATGATCCTCGGCAATACAATAGGCCGATCCCCTGGCGGGAAGGTTAGCGCTGATGGAAGACCAGCTCTTGCCTTTGTCGCTGCTCTTTAATATATAAGGTTTGAAGTCGCCGCTGCGGTGGTTGTTCATCACCGCGTACACCACGTTCTCATCGTGCTGCGAGGCGGCCAGCGCATGCACAAGGCTGCGTTCGGGAACGCCAGGGAAGCTGGCGCACTTGTTCCAGGTAGTGCCGCCATCGGTAGTGGTTTGTACCAGTCCGTCGTCGGTACCGCAGTACAGCAGGTTCTCGTTCTTGGGTGATTCAAAGAAAGCGGTAACGTTGCCGTAGATAGATGTGCTTTGGTTCTTCGCCACCGCGTCCATGCTCCATATCTTACCCATCACCGGCAGTTTGTTGCGGTCGAGCTGACGGCTGAGGTCGCCGGAGATCACTTTCCAGGAATTGCCGCGGTCGTTGGAGCGGAACAGTTTGTTGGCAGCGAAGTAAATGCGTTTGTTGTCGAACGAAGAGACGGACAGCGGCGCGTCCCAGTTCCAGCGGTAAGCGGCTTCGCCGTCTTTTTCCACCGGCTTGATGTCGAGCACCTCGCCGTTCTTGCGGTCGTAGCGGATCAAACCGCCGTATTGCCATTGCGAATAAACAATGTTGGGGTCCTTGGGGTCGACCTGTGATTCAAAACCGTCGCCGCCCACGGTGATGAACCAATCAGAGTTCATGATGCCGTGAATGGTATTGGTCCTGCTGGGGCCGCCTTGCGAGTTATTATCCTGCGTGCCGCCGTAAACATTATAAAAGGGCAGCGCGTTATCGGTGGCTACTTTATAGAATTGTGTGATGGGAAGGTTCGGGAAAAATTTCCAGGTCTTCGCGCCGTCGTGCGTTTCGTACAAACCTCCGTCACATCCGCTTAGCATATGGTCGGTGTTGGAGGGGTCGATCCAAATGGCGTGGTTGTCCACATGCTTGTATCTTTCTCCGATGGGCTTAAAGCTTTTGCCTCCGTCGTTCGATACGGTGATGGCGAAATCCATTGAATACAATTTGTCGGCATTCTTCGGGTCGCAGAATATTTCGGTGTAATAGTTGCCCGCTGTTGAATGCCCTGAGCGTTTTTCCCAGCTGGCGCCGCGGTCGGTGGAACGGTAGGTGCCTTTGCTGTCGCCGTCGCCTTCCACGATGGCGAAAACATAGTCGCTGTTCACAGTAGATACGGCAAGGCCAATGCGTCCTATGTCACCGGCAGGCAAACCGTTGCTCACCTTTTCCCAGGTCTTGCCGCCGTCGGTACTGCGATGGATGCCCGACTCGGGGCCTCCGCTGATATAGGTCCATTCGTGCCTGCGGCGCTGGTGCGCTGCGGCGTAAACGATCTCAGGATGTTTGGGGTCGAGCAACACATCGTTAAAGCCAGTGTTGTCGCTCACGAAGAGCACACGCTCCCAGGTCTTGCCGCCATCGCTGGTCTTGTACACACCGCGGTCGCCGCCGGCCGACCATAACGGGCCGTAGGCCGCAACATATACTTCGTTCGAGTTTTTAGGATTTACGGTGATGCGCCCGATATGCTCGGAGTTCTTCAGGCCCACATTCTTAAAGCTCTTGCCGCCGTCCTCGCTTTTATAAATGCCGTCGCCATAGGCAACGCTGCGCTGGTTGTTGTTCTCGCCGCTGCCTACCCACACCACGTTCGGGTTGTTGGGGTCAATGGTAACGCAGCCTATAGAATAAGAACCATAGTTATCGAAGATGGGATAAAAGGAAGTGCCTGCATTGTCGGTCTTCCACACGTTGCCGCATGCCGCGGCGATGTACCACTGGAATTTATTTTTTGGGTTCACCGCAATGTCAACCACCCTGCCCGAAGTAAGGGCCGGGCCAATACAGCGGAACTTCAGCGCTGAGTAGGTACCGCTTTCGGTAAAAGGATCTTTCTTGGGTTCTGCGGGCTTTGCTTCTTTCTTTTGTGCTGCGAGGAACGCGGGGATGATGAGCATCCCCAGAAGTAATGATCTCTTCATGGTTTGAGGGGCTTTGAGAGGCAATTTTAGCAAATAAATCGCAAAAGTGTCAATGGAATAAGGGTTAAAAAATGTTAAAACGGTTATTTCGGAGGATAATAGGGGAGCTTGATCAAATACTAGGTAAATATAGACGCCTGATAA
>JANWJV010000100.1 GCA_025451785.1 Bacteroidia bacterium
ATTGCCTCCAGGGGCATTGATGTGGACAAGCTTTCACACGTGATCAATTACGAGATCCCCGAGCAGCCCGAAGTATATGTGCACCGTATCGGCCGCACAGGCAGGGCCGGAAGCTCAGGTATTGCCCTTTCTTTCTGCGCGAAAGACGAGGTGCCTTACCTTAAGAATATCAATAAATTGATCAGAAAGAACATTGGAGTTGCACGTGTTCAAACAAATCTTTAATTTAGTGTAATAATAAATAGTAATAGTAAGTAACAATCAAAAAACAATGGAAAAAGGAACAGTTAAATTTTTTAACGAAACAAAAGGTTTCGGTTTTATCAAACAGGAAAATGGACAAGAAGTATTTGTGCACGTAACCGGGCTCAAAGAAAAGATCCAGGAGAACGACCAGGTTGTTTTCGAACTGCAGGAAGGCAAGAAAGGCCTCAATGCTGTAAACGTTAGCGTAGCCAGGTAATATACCCAGCATCCACGTTGAGGGCCATGATCTGATCATGGCCCTTTTTATTTTGCCTTTTCTTCCAGCCAGGCGATCACATCGATAGTGCCCTGGAAAGGAACCCCCGACAACGCTTTGAACTTTTTGCTTACCTCATTGAATAGCGGCGCCAGCTCAGGGCGGCCGCGCGCCTTCAGCGCCTTCTTTATAAAGTCGAGGATCAGCTTTTCTTCAGGAAAAAGATCCCCTCTTTTCTTCAGAAAGCGGTAGGTGGAGCGCAGCAGGTAGGGAATGTATTCCTGGTCACCGAGCTCATAGTGCAGCATGAGCGCCAGGATGCGCGAATAGCATACCAGATCCTGCCTCGTTTGCTGGTCGCGACTGTGGATAATACGGTTGAGCCAGGCCAGGGCTTTGCGGTTCTGCTTGCCGCTGAAAAAGATATAGGCAATGGTATAATTGAGCTCCCGCTCCGAGGAGCGTTTCATTTTTCCTTCGTAGAGCCTGAACCCGTTCTCCAGTTCTTTGATAAGCGCGTTGATCCTGTGATACTGGCCTGTATTGATGAAGATGCTCAGCTCCTGGAGATAGCTCTGGTTAAAGATATTGGCCATGATGCTGGTGCTGAGCCGCAAGCCGTAACGCTTCGGTACTTCGCGCATTTTTCCGACCACCTTCTCTGCTTCTGAATATTTCCCCAGGCTGATGCAGGTGATGAGAAAGTTACGAAGGGCGGTGATATGGTCCGCAGGTGCCGAGTGGATCTGCCAGGGATGCTTCTCCATGAGAACGATCCGCTTCTTATCAAACCCATATGCTTTGCGACGATCCCCTTCCACATAAAAGGAGTAGATAGAACGAATGGTAAGGTACTGGCTTCGGGCACTCAACGAAAGAGCCTCTTTTTCGCTTCTCAACAAAGGATGTTGGATCACCTCTCTGAATACTTTCATGGCGCCCTTTGAATTGGCAGGCACACCCGAGCGCGCCATAGTAAATACCAGGCGACCCATGAGGTCTTCATAAACACCGGTGTTCTTTAGGCGCCGCAGCAATTGTTCGTTCTCCTTATGCAGGGTATCCAAGCTGCTCATGCTCATACCGCTATACGAAGAGGCCGAAGCCAATGTACGCTCCCAGCGTATCGCCTGTACCGTGATGGCGAAACGCTCGGTAGCCAGGCTTTGTTTCTTAATTCGCAAAACAAGCTTGTGGCAGTGCGTATAAAGCCCTTTATCATAAAGTATCCGTACCTGCTGCAGCGCGCTAAGTAATTGCGCTTCTTCCGCTCCCGCATGGAAGGAACTGAGCGAAGCCAGGAGGTTCTGCTGAAGGTAGTTCTTGGAAAAGGCGAAATGCAGATCGCCCAACTCCTTCTTCAGCGCCGCCTCGTCGTATTCCTTTTGTTTACTCATTGCTTCAAAAAGGCGGTCGTAACGGTTACTGCCCCCCAGCGCATGCAGCGAGCTTTGTAAGCGGAAATAGCGTTTTTCGCTCTTAGAAAGCGACTTTACCAATTCAAAAAGCTCTTGTGACCTTTTCATAGACTACTAATCAAATATAGTAATTAGTATATATATAATAGGTATTTATTCCTATTTAGACTACTAATATTAAATAAACAATGACTTGAACATACCAGGCCCAGGCAATAGTTTTGTTCTATGAGATCAACCGTAAAGACCCTCGCACTCTTCTGCTTTCTCTGCCAGGCATTAAGTTCAGCAGCAGGCAGCAACTCTTTTTCTGACCTTGATACAAGGCATTCGTTTTGTTTCATCGAAAATCGCGGACAGGTGCGCAATGAAAAGGGAGAGCAGGAACCCTCGGTGCTCTTCCAGGCAAAAGGAAAGGGCATGGAGCTCTTTGTTACCGAAAGAGGCCTTAGCTATTTCTTTCTCAAATCATCTTCAAGCGCTGCAAACGGATCTTCCGTCAAAGAGGCCCCTGTTGAATATTGCAGGATAGACATGTTCCTTGAAGGTTCATCTATAAAGAGATCGAACATTGTTGCCAGCGGATCCATGTCTTTCCTCCAGCACTATTATACTAACGCTGCCACCGAAGGCATCCGCGATGTTCATAGTTATGAGAAGATAGTGCTAAGGGATATTTATCCAGGTATCGACTGGGCCCTTTACACTTCCGGTGAGAACGGCTTTAAATATGACTTCATAGTACATCCTGGCGCCGATCCTTCGCTCATAAAGATGGTGTACGGTTCATTGCTGCCACTGCAGCTCAACAAAGAGAACAACATACTGATCGAAACCGCCTTCGGCACGCTAAGTGAAAAAGCTCCTTACAGCTATGCCATGGAGAGCAAGAAGATGATCCCGAGCAAGTTCATGAAACGCAGGTTAGATGCTTACCGCACAGAGATCACTGTTCCGTTCGACCCTTCAGTCATCCGCTCTCTCAACAACTCAGGGCAAACATTGGTCATTGACCCGCAACTGGTTTGGGCAACGTTTTACGGAGGGGGTGGCGGCAGCTCAGGAGAAATAGGCGAGGATATTTGCACCGACGCTGCCGGCAATGTATTTGTAACCGGCTTTACCAGCTCCCTGCTGTTCCCTCTTCAAAACCCGGGCGGTGGCGCCTATTATCAAAGCAGTTACGGAGGATCCATAATGGATGCTTTTGTATTGAAGTTCAGCCCGAGCTGCGGCTTGCTTTGGTCCACTTATTATGGAGGCAGCAATTATGAACGCGGCAATGGTATTTGTACCGATGCCGCCGGAAATGTTTACGTAACCGGCTGGACCGCCTCTTCCAATTTTCCTTTCTTCAACCCGGGGGGAGGCGCTTTCTGCGACAGCACTTATAATGGTGGTGATGATATCTTTGTTCTGCGCTTTACCAATGCAGGCCTTCGTACCTGGGCCACCTATTACGGAGGCGCCAGCTCCGAGTCGGGGTGGGAGATCACTGTTGATAATGCCGGCGGTATCCTTATCACAGGAGGTGCGCTTTCAGGCTTTCCTACTCTTAACCCCGGCGGAGGCGCTTTTGTTCAGGCCGCTTACGGTGGTGGCACGTACGACGCCTTTATCCTTAAGTTCAGCGCGAGCCTCGCACCGTTCTGGGCAACTTATTACGGCAGCAGCGGAAACGAAGTAAGTCATGGCGTGGCGGTTGACGCTACCGGCAATATTTTCATCACAGGCGGCACCAACTCTACCTTGTTTCCTTTGCTTAACCCTGGAGGCGGCAGCTATTTCCAGGGAAGCTTTGGCGGAAATTTTGACGCCTTCATTGTAAAGTTCAGCAGTACGGGAGTACGGCAATGGGCTACTTTTTACGGAGGCAGCAATTTTGAATGGTCGGAAGGTATTGCCATAAAACCTTCCGGACAAGTATACATTACCGGCGCGACCGGTTCACCCAATTTCCCATTACAAAACCCGGGGGGCGGAGCATATTACCAAAGTACTTTCGGAGGAGGAGTTTACGATGTATACATTGTACGTTTCAGCAATGCCGGCATCCGGCAATGGGCCACCTATTATGGCGGCAATAATTATGACGAAAGCCTGGAGATCGCCACCGACGCCAGCGGAACCCTGTACCTTTCGGGCGCCACCAACTCCACTAACTTTCCTGTACAAAGCGCCGGAGCTTGTTCCTTTTTCGACAATACCTATGCCGGCGGTACCGGCAGTGATGTGTTCATCTCCGTATTCAATAATTCCGAAACGCTAACCTGGGCGAGCTATTATGGCGCTACCGACAATGAATCAGGGTTCAGTATCGCGCCCGATGCCTCCGGAAATTTTTATGTTACAGGCTATACCTTCTCTACCAATTTCCCTTTACTGAACCCCGGCGGCGGAGCCTATTTTCAGAATACGCTCGCCGGCGGTTCGGGAACTGACAACGTGATCCTGCTCAAGTTTTGTCCCAACTGCGCACCCACTGTCAATGCCACCGCCACTGCCAATTCCTGTTTCGGCGCAAACAACGGTACTGCCAGCGCGAGCATGGCCGGCGGCACCGGTCCCTATACTTATTCCTGGAGCAATTCAACAGCAGCAGCAACAGCAACAGGGCTAAGCGCCGGTATTTATACCATTGTGATCACCGACGCCAATGGTTGTTCATCTACCGCATCGGCAGCAATAACGCAACCTGCCCTACTAACTGCCACTGCCACTGCTACTGCCGCTTCTTGCGGACAAAACAACGGCAGCGCTTCAATAACCGCAAGCGGAGGAACGGGAGCTTACACGTATTCATGGTCAAACGGCAATACGCAATCGGCAACAAGCAATTTATCCGCAGGTATATATACAGTAACGGTTACGGATAATAATGGCTGCTCCAAAACAACAACGGCATCTGTAACCAGTACCGGCGCAGGAACTGCTACTGCCACTGCTACTGCCGCTATAAGCTGCAACGGCAGTAGCAACGGCAGCGCGATGTCGAGCATCAGCGGTGGAACGTCACCCTATACTTATTCATGGAACAACGGACAATTAACACAAGGAGCAACAGGATTAAGTGCAGGCACCTATACGATCACTATCACTGATACCAACGGTTGTATCGCTACGCAAACGCTGAACATTTCTCAACCCAGCGCAGTTACTGCCACTGCTACTGCCACTGCCGCTTCTTGCGGACAAAACAATGGCAGCGCTTCTGCTACAGCAAACGGAGGAACAGGATCCTATACCTACAGCTGGTCAACCGGTGCCACCACATCATCCATCATCAATCAACCATCAAACATTTACACCGTAACAATAACCGACGCAAACGCCTGTACGCAAACCGCCTCAGTGAACGTTGGAACAACCGGCGGCCCCATTGCCACTGCCACTGCTGCTGCCACAAACATTTCATCTGGCACCAGCACCACTTTAACAGGAACCGGCGGAGGCAGCTACACCTGGAGCCCCTCCGCGGGATTGAGTTGTACCAATTGTGCCAACCCAACAGCCTCCCCTACCATTACAACCCAATACTGCCTCACTGTTACTGATACCAACGGTTGTACTGACCTGGCCTGCGTTACTCTGTATGTAGAAAGCCCCTGCCCCGGCAGCGACAATTTTTCGGTACCCAATGCTTTTTCTCCCAACGGTGATGGGCGCAACGACCTGTTTGAGCTGCACGGCTGGAAGGATTGCATCAACACATTTGTTCTTACGGTGTTCGACCGCTGGGGCGAAAAGGTGTTCGAGAGCGAAGACCCCGGCAAGAGCTGGGAAGGAACACGGAACGGGAAGGAGCTGGATGCAGCCGTATATGTTTATTATATAAGCGCCACCAATACGCAAGGGGAGCCCTTTATCAGGAAGGGGAATATTACGCTGATGAGGTAATCGGTGTTGCCCGGAGTAAATAATTTTCATTACTTACCCTCTTTCGGTTTGTCCTCACTCTTATCTTTCCTCTTCTTAAGCGCTCCGCGTAACAGGAAGCTCTTTTTTGCCGCATCCATATTCTGCTCAAATCCTTTTGTACCCAACCTTATATTAAGAATGGCCTGATCGAGGTTCTCCGCAAAAACAGTATCCATGAACAATTTTCCCATTGTTCCTTTCCCTGATCGTATGGCCTGCGTAATAGCGAACAAATTCCCGGTGATGGCAGAGGAGTTCTCCGTGGTTATTTTAAGCTGGTAAAGGATCTCATCCATGCTTACCGGCACGGCTGTTTGAATGAGATCGTTGTCGTTGATCGGGGGTTTCGCCGAGGTGCCGGGAACTATGTTCACTACTTTGTTTCCCATGAGCCCGTCGGAACCGATAATGGCCTTGGAGTCGCTCTTAATGAACTTTCGGGTGTCTTCCTCCAGAACCATATCCACTCTCACGGAGGTATCGCTGATAATCTCGATGTTCTCTACTGTCCCGATATTAATACCGGAGAACCGTACATTATTCCCTACCTGGAGCCCTCCCACGTCTTTATAGATCCCCTTCACCCGAAAGGTAGAACTGAACAATTGCCGCCTCTCCCCGATCAAGTAGATACCTGCGGTGAACAATAGCAAGCCCAAGGAAACGAATATCCCGAGCTTTATTTTATTTGCTGATCCTTGTTTCATGGTCTTGTTTGTTGTACTTATTGGAAGAAGGAACGTACCCATTCATCAGCCGACACGGCCAGTTCTTTAAAGGTTCCGCTGGCAAAGCAGGTGCCATCCCGGATGATGATCATGCGATTGGCGGTAATACGGGCACATTCCACATCGTGGGTAATGATGATGGCGGCCGTACCATATTTCCGCTGTATCTCCAGGATCAGCCGGCTGATCTCTTTCGAAGTGATGGGATCGAGGCCGGTGGTGGGTTCGTCGTACAGGATGATCTCTGGTTTCAGTATCAGCGCTCTAGCGAGGCCTACCCGCTTCCGCATGCCGCCCGAAAGTTCAGAGGGCAGCTTATCGATCGCATCGCTGAGCCCTACATTTTCAAGGGCCTCTGCTACCAGGTTTTCGATCTCTTTCGGGGTTGAGCCACTCCCCCGAAGCGGGAACTCAAGATTTTCCCTTACCGTCATCGAGTCGTACAGGGCTGCGCTCTGGAACAAGAAGCCTACCTTTTTCCGAAGGTCATTCAGCTCCCCGTCCGACAGGTTTTCTACGCTCTTTCCCAAAAGAATAACTTCGCCTCCGTCGGGTTCGATAAGGCCTACCAGGCATTTGATAAGTACGGACTTGCCGCTTCCTGAACGGCCGAACACGACCAGGTTCTCACCTTTCATGACCTTGAAGCTGATGTCCTTCAGCGTTTGGCTACTGCCAAAATATTTTTTGAGATGTGTGATTTCAGCGATGGTTTCCATAGGGGATGTCACATAAAGAAGCTGGTCATCTGAACGGCTATCATGTCGAGGATGAACACTGCCAACGAAGCGGTAACCACAGCGGCGTTAGCGGCTTGTCCCACCCCTTCGGTTCCCCTGGCGGCATGAAGGCCTTTGTAACAGGAGATGAGGCCGATGGCAAATCCGAAGAAGATCGTTTTGATAAAAGCGGGATAGATATCTATGAACTTTAACTTCTCAAATACCTGCAAAAAGAAGAGTTGAAAACTGACATCCCCTTTCAGGTTGACCCCGATATAGGCGCCATAGAGGGAAATGGCGTCGGAGAAGATGACCAACACTGGCAGCATGACAGTAGCGGAAACAACGCGAGTGACGATGATGTATTTGAAAGGATTGATCCCCGAAACCTCCATTGCATCGATCTGCTCGGTTACTCTCATGGAGGCCAGTTCGGCTCCGATGCCCGATCCTACTTTACCAGCAAAGATGAGCGCGGTGATCACAGGGCCTATCTCGCGAACAATGGACACCGCGACCATGGCTGGTAACCATGATTCGGCACCGAAGGCCGCCAGGGTAGGCCTGCTCTGAATGGTAAGCACCAGGCCCATAATGAAACCGGTGACCGCCACCAGCGGTAATGACTTGTAACCTGTGAGGTAAGCCTGCCGGGCCAGTTCGTTGAATTCGAAAGGAGGCCGCAGGGCCTGTTTGAAAAAACGAAGCATAAAACTCGTGGCAAGGCCGAGCTCCTCAAAAAAAGCGATCAGCATAGCCCTGTTGCGCTTTGAGGTGACCGGAAGTATAGATCGCAGCATGTCCGGTTCGCCTGGCATTTTTTGAGGCTTAAACGATATCCGCGGTTTCCGCCATTTCTTTTTTGATCCTGTCGATCAGCTCCCTTTCCTCCCGGTTCATTTGCATGAAGGAGCTCGCCACCTTTTCAACGATGTCAATTGCCATTGTTACCAGCTGTGGATCGATCTCCGTTACATGGGCTTCGAAATACTTCATAAAGGAATCGTAGGCGCTATGAATGTTCATCCCATGGTTCGCGTACTCGTCGAACTCAAATTCAACATAAAACGCATGGTTCATGCCTGATGAATCCGATGTAGGCTTGAAATGGGCGAGCTCTTTGGAAACAAACTCGTGAAGCGCCAGCACTTCCTTGGCCTCGATCCTTCCATCCACCATGGCCACTGAATACAGCAGCCGGCCCAGTTCTTTGTAAAATTGTTTGATCTCTACCATTTTCTTAGGTTTTATAGTTTATACATTATCGCCCTTACCTGAGCATACCCGGATTGAATATCTGGATCGCAATAACCCCCAGTATAAAGGCCGTAATGCAGACGAACATACCCAGCGCCTGGTTCTTATATTGTTTCACCTCTTCCCTCGCTTTCATCATTTTAAAAAGGTTCAGCAATGCATTGGTGATCCTTTTGAATTTCGTCTCGGTCTTCACGATATAATCGGTAGCCCCGTGTTTGAACGACCTAATCGCAATGTCGATGTTGTCCTCGCTGGTCAGCATGATCACATTGGTCTCACTGTTCTCCTTTTTGATCCAGTCCATCACCTTTATGCCGTCAGCGGCATCCGGGCGCTTGCTGTTGAGGTTGTAATCAAGGATCACCACCTGTGGTTTTTCCTCCTTGAATCGTTTCATGCATGCCTCCCCTGTTTCAAAGGACATTATCTTAATGGGCCGCTGGGCAAAAGTGGTCTCGATCTCCAGCTTCATCGCCAGCGCGAACACGGGATTGTCTTCTACAATAAAGATGCTGATTGGGCTCTTGTTGTTCATGATCTTGTTTTTTGTTTAAATGTGGTTGATCCTCTCCGCTCCCAGCTCTTCTATTGCCTGCCTGCATATTGCGTGGAGGCTCTGGTTTAGTTCTTTGATCTTTTCAATACCGGTTGCCTGGCTTCCCAATGCCTCCATCTCTTTCAACACAGCGCCGGCAAGACTGATACCCATAATGGAAACAGAGGACTTCATGGTATGAGCAATGCTCTTGATGGTGGAATACTCTGCCTTTTCCACCGCTTCGTTCATTAAACCGAGTTCTTCGGGAACCTGCACAAGGAAGATATCGATCATGCCTTTCATCAGGTGTGTTTTCCCTCCCATCATACTGGCAAGGTACCCGAGGTCGCACACGGTCTTAACCCGGGCGGGAGAATGACCCTCCTCCCCCGGAGGACAATTATTTTCTGGTTTACCTGCTTGCATTGTGCTATGTATTAAGGGTTAGATCGTATATTTTTTCGAAAAGGAGATTGGCATTGATCGGCTTGGAGATATAATCGTTCATCCCCAGGCTAAGGCATCTTTCTCTTTCACCGGCCATGGCATTAGCAGTCATAGCGATGATAGGGATATCACTTTTCATTTCCTTCCGGATAATGGTGGTTGCTTCGTACCCATTCATGCCGGGCATTTCCATGTCCATAAGAATGATATCAAAATCACTTTCTTTGAGCTTCTCAATTCCCAGGCTTCCGTTCTCCGCCACTTTCAATTTCAGCTTGTTCTCGGAAAAAAGGCTCAGGATCAGTTTGATGTTCAGTTGGTTGTCCTCTACCAGCAATATCTTTAATTTGCTGAGGTCATCCATATTATATTTCTTCTCGGCCGTTTCCATAGTGGGCTGCCCTTGTGACGATCTTTTATAAGGAATGCAAAATGAAAAGACCGAACCCACTTCCGGTTCGCTCTTCACAGAAAGGGTACCTCCCTGGAGCTCGACCAATTGCTTCGCGATGCTCAAGCCCAGTCCGGTACCTCCGTATTTGCGGGTGGTATGCGATTCCGCCTGGCGAAATCGCTCAAAAATGTGATCCAGTTTATCTTTGGGAATACCTATGCCCGTATCGCTTATCTGAAATTCGAGCAATACGTTTTGGCCCTCGCTCTTGAGTACTTTAACATTTACCTGCACTGTCCCCTTTTGGGTGAACTTGATGGCGTTGCCTGTAAGGTTGATAATGATCTGGGTAAGGCGGGTATGGTCGCCAAGCAGAACATCCGGCACATCCTGGTCGCAGTTGAAGAGCAATTCGAGGTTCTTCTCTTTTGCTTTGCCTATCAGCATCTCGTTGAGCAGCTTGAAGCTATCCTTCATATTGAAGTTATTCTCTTCAAAGGTCATCATACCCGCTTCTATCTTGGATATATCGAGAATGTCATTGATGATGGTCAACAGGTTCTCGCCTGCTGATTTAATGGTCCTCACATGTTCCTTTTCCTGCTCTCCCAAAGGTCTTTTCGAAAGGATATCCGAAAAGCCGATGATGGCGTTCATAGGGGTGCGGATCTCATGGCTCATATTGGCCAGGAAAGCCTCTTTCAGCTTTGTTGACTCTTCGGCCTTTCGCGTGGCGCGCTCCGCGGTGGTCTTGGCCTCGATGAGCTCATTCTCAAATCTCTTCTGATCGGTGATGTCCCTGGCGACCACTACTACGCCCAGCACATTGCCCCGGTCGTCCTTGTACACTGAGCCATTGAACAATACATCAGTAAGCTTTCCGGCCTTGTGGCGCAGCGTGAGCGGGGAATCAATAACGAATCCTTTCGCAAATACCTCCTGGTAAACGTCACGGGCCTTTTGCGGTTCGGTAAAATAATCGAAGAAATCAGTGCCGGTAAGCTTTTCACGTTCTATGCCTGTGATGTTCACCGTGGCCTCGTTCATATCGGTGATCTTGCCCTCGGTGCTGATGGTCACCAGCGGGTCCAGGCTGGCCTCGATAAGGCTGAGCGAATATTTGGAAAGCAGTTTCTGGGCTGTTACATCCCTGGCAACGATCACCACACCCAATACGTTTCCCCTATCGTCCTTGTATACCGATCCGTTGAATAGCACATCGGTGAGCTTGCCGTTCTTATGACGAAGGGTAAGAGGTGAATCGGCCACCGATCCCTTGGCGAACACTTCCTGATATACCTCGCGGGCCTTTTGAGGCTCGGTGAAATAATCGAAGAAGTCGGTGCCGGTAAGTTTTTCCCGAGGCATGCCGGTAATGTTCACCGTAGCCTCGTTCATATCGGTAAGCTTGCCCTCTGTGCTGATGGTCACCAGGGGATCCAGGCTGGCCTCTATCAAACTTCTGGCGTACTGGGATCCCTGTTTCTCCGTTTCCATAGCATTTTTTATCTATGAACAAAGGTGCGGGCGTTTGAAGTTTAGTGTGTTATATAAATCCCGGAATAAGTTATAATATTCACAGGCGGGCTACATCCGCTCCATGTACCACTTCAATTCCTTTTCCATTTTTTTGTAACGGAAAATATTGGTGATCGCCTGGCGCAAGCGTATAGAAGCGGTCTCGCTCTTCACCACATAATCAAAGGCCCTGTGATGCATGCAATTGACAGCCACCTCTATCTTGTCCTGGGAGGACAACATGATAACGGAAATATCCATGTCAAAGGCCTTGATCTTGTCCAGTGTTTCCATCCCGTTCATAGCGTTCTTATCTATCCCGTCAAGATGATAATCCAAAATGATCACATCGGGCCTTTCCGCAAGCTGTGCTACGCACTGCTCGCCCGTTGCAAATGTTTCAATGGTAAAATCGGCATACTGTAGGAACTCGATCTCCAGCGATTTCAGAAATACCGCATCGTCATCTACCAAATAAAGTTTGATCCTGCCTTCGTTTTTCACTAGTGAATGCTATTTATCCTGTTAAACTCTTCCTTCAATTCTACACACGCTTGCGCACAAACGGTTTCCAACTGCAGCACCATGTCGGGTATCCCATCCGTCTGCTGCTGGGTATTGGCATATTCCTGTACCTTCTTCGCCATATTCTCAAAGTCCACACTCATGCCCATGATAGAAAAGGAGGGTATCATCTTATGCACAGAGGAATAGAGTAAATTCCAATCCTTTTCATGAAAGCCTTTTTTCATAGCGCTGATCAGGGGCGGAGTTTGCTCCAGGTACAGCGATATCATTTCCATCAGCACTACCGGGTCTGACTTCGTACGGTGCATGAGATAGTCCAGGTCGATGTACTTGGTCCTTTTGCTCTGTTTGCTGAAACCTTCCTGCTGCAGAATGGAAAGGGTCGGCCTTTTCACCAGGCTGATGATCTTGCTGTACAACAGCCGTTCGTCTACCGGCTTGGCAATGTAATCGTTCATTCCCACAGCCTTGCATTTGGCCAGGTCAACGGTGGTCACGTCGGCCGTAAGGGCGATGATGGGAACCTTGGAGTTCATGGTATTGCGTATGTACTCCGTAGCTTCAAACCCTGTCATTTCAGGCATCTGCAGGTCCATCAGGATAATATCATAGGCCTTTATTTTCAGTTTCTCTACTGCTATTCTTCCGTTGCTGGCAATTTCACATTCAAAGCCCGAGTCCTCCAATATGGTCTTCATCAGCAATTGATTAAGCGCGATGTCCTCTACCACGAGTATCCTTATGTTCTTTGGTTTCGTATCCAATTCCATTATCTCTGTTTCCAGCAATGTTTCTCCAACGGTCTTTCGAAAGCTCAACACGAAGCTGAACGTAGAGCCTTCGCCCACCTTGCTTTCCACACGAATGGTTCCGCCCTGCGGCTCTACCAGCTGCTTAACGATAGCAAGTCCTAAGCCCGTTCCTCCGTACACCCTGGAGGTACCGCTGGAAGCTTGCTGAAAATTCTCGAATATCTTATTGATCTTATTTTCTGGTATACCGATCCCCGTATCGGTCACTGCAAACTCAATGGTGGCACTCTCTGTGTCCTCCTGGAGCAACCGAACGCTTACCGTGATCCTTCCTTTGTTGGTAAACTTTACGGCATTGCTCACCAGGTTCAGGATGATCTGGTGGAGACGTACCGGGTCGCCGATCAATACCTCGGGGATCCGGTTGTCGAATTCCTTCACCAGTTCTAAGTTCTTCTCCTGGATCTTGGTCTCGAACAAATGCAGCATGGCCGATATGGAAAGTGCCATTTTAAAAGGCGTTTGTTCAAAGGTCATTTTACCGGCGTCTACTTTTGCCAGGTCCAATATGTCGTTGATGAGCACGATGAGCGCATCCCCGCTCATTTTAATCGCCGTTAAATATTCTCTTTGCTTGACCGTTAGGTCTGTTTTCAGCACCACCTTCGTAAAGCCGATGATCGCGTTCATAGGCGTGCGTATCTCGTGGCTCATGTTCGAGAGGAACTGCTGTTTGGACTTCACCGAGTCTTCTGCTATCCGGGTAGCGCTTTCCGCTATCCCCGTGGCGCTTTCGGCCTTACTCTTTGCTTCTTCGGCGATTCCCGTGGCGAGCTCCGCGAAGACCTTCGCCTCTGTCAGTTCCTTTTCAATTCTCTTCTGCTCGGTAATGTCGCGAGCCACTACCACCACACCCAGTACATTGCCCTTGTCGTCCTTATACACCGAACCATTGAACAAAACATCCGTAAGCTTGTGGTCCCTCATGGTAAGCGGGTAATCGGCCACAAAGCCCTTAGCAAACACCTCCTGGTACACTTCCCGCGCTTTTTGCGGGTCGGTAAAGTAATCGAAAAAATCGCTGCCGATGAGGTTCTCGCGTGTTACTCCCGTGATAGTTACGGTGGCCTGATTCATATCCATGATCTTGCCTTTGGCATTGATGGTAACCATGGGGTCGAGACTGGCCTCTATCAGGCTCCGGGCATATTGAGATTCTTGTTTGTTGGATTCCATCATGTTGGTGTTAGTCCGTTCGAGTTTCCGATCTCTTCGATAGGGGTACGTCTTTTTTCTTTCAATTGCTTAAAATGCGAGGGGGAGAGCCCCGTAACCTTTTTGAACTGGTTGGACAAATGCGCTACGCTGCTGTAATTCATCTTCCATGCTATTTCAGTAATATTCAGTTCACCATAAATGATCAGCTCCTTGATCCGCTCCACTTTGTGCGAAATAACGAACTGCTCAATGGTGGTTCCCTGTACTTCTGAGAAAAGGTTGGCGAGATAGGTATAATCATAGTCCAGTTTTTTGCTCAAATGTTCTGAGAAATTCACTTTTATCACTTCATCCGTGTGGTGGACCATTTCAACGATCGCGTTCTTTATCTTTTCGATCAGTATTGCTTTCTTGTCGTCCATCAGTTCAAGTCCAGAAATGAGTAAAGCCGTTTTCAATTGTTCCCGTTGCGCAAAGGAGATATTTTCCATGATGTCGATCTCACCCAGGTCAACAAGGATAAAATGCAGGCCCATGCTTTTTAAGGCTTCTTTTACAGCCATTTTACAGCGAGTGCTTACCATGTATTTGATGTACAGTTTCAGGATTTGTTCTTAGGTCAGGAATAGTTATACAAAGGTGTACCCCTTTGCCTGCCCATGCCTTACATAAGTTCGCTAAATAGTTACATAATTCACATGTTTATGGGAGGGGGGCTCTTATTCGATCTCTTCGCTTTCGCATAGCTTCAGCGGAGCAAAGTTTGAAGACTGAAAGGCAGGGGAGAACTGTGTAAGCTTTTTCCATAACTGTGTAAGGCATTTGATCTCCAATGCCCCCAATTTCGTCCCCGTAACCCATCTCAGTAAAACCAAAACCGTTCCCATGAAAACAATTTTCTCACTTCTCTTTACCTGCCTTCTGGCTACCTCACACCTCCATGCTCAAAGCAACAAGGAGAGCTCTGAAACTGATTTTGATTTTGCCGAACAGGCATTCTCGAAAGTTTACCAGGACGGGAGGGGGCCGTCGCTGACCTATGCGGGCGGTCACTCCTACAAGGAAGGATACTCCATCGCACTTCCCATTTTCTATAATCTTTATAAGATGGACCGTACGAACATGAACCTGGCTTTCAAATTAGGCGTGTGCTACCAAAGCTCTAAGATGGGCAGGGCGCAGGCCATTCCTTACTTCGCGAAAGCCGTTACCTCCGTTTCGAGCGATTGTAAAGGAAGCTCGTACAAGGAAAAGAGAGCACCGCTCCTTGCCTGGAAGCTTCTTGGCGATGCCTATCACCTCAACTACCAGTTCGACAAAGCCCTGGAGGCGTATAACAAGTTCATCTTCCTGGTAGCAGGCACTAAGAATGCCGACAAAATACTGATCGCCGAGACCCGGCATAAAATGGAAATGTGTAAGACCGGAAAACGTTTAGTGGCCAGCCCCCTGAACATTAAGATACAAAACCTCGGCGATGCCATCAACTCACCCTATGCCGATTACTCCCCTGTGCTGTCGGCCGATCAGAACACTTTGTTCTTTACCACGCGCCGCCCGGAAACAAAGGGGGGGCAGAAAGACGAGGAGGGTAATTATATGGAAGATATCTATATGTCAAGCAAAACGCTCACTGGCTGGTCGAAAGCCACCAGTATTGGCTCCCCCATCAATACCGACTGGCACGAAGCGACAGTAGGCATCTCTCCCGACGGGCAAACGATCCTCATCTACAAGGACGACAATGGCGATGGGAACATTTACAGCACCTCCCTGGAAGGGGATGCGTGGAGCGCCCCGGTTAAGCTGAACGAACACATCAATTCAAAATACTGGGAACCCAGCGCCTTTATCTCGGCCGATGGCACTACTCTTTATTTCAGCAGCGACCAGCCTGGCGGATACGGTGGCAGAGACCTTTATTCCAGCAAACGAACGTTCGGCGGCGATTGGGAAAGGGCTGTGAACATGGGAACCAATATCAATACCCCTTACGATGAAGATGCACCTTTCATTCACCCTAACGGACTTGCCCTAACCTTCAGTTCAAACGGTCACGGCACCATGGGCGGTTTCGATATTTTCACCAGCCTTTCCGATAACGGAACCTGGTCAGAAGCTATTAACGAGGGTTACCCGATCAATACTACGGACGATGATATATTCTATGTGCTCAGCCCCGACAGCCGCACCGCTTATTTCACCTCCTTCCGCACCGGCGGGCAGGGAGAAAAGGATATTTACATGGCTACCTTCATCGATCGCAAACAAACTCCTCTTACCCTTCTCACAGGAGTGGTGATCGATGAATCAGGCAAGCCGGCGCAACAGGTGGAGATACGGATCACCGACAATGAGACCGGACAGCTGGCCGGGATCTACCACACCAATAGTAAAACGGGAAAATTTCTGTTCATCCTTACCCCCGGAAAGAACTACAACGTTACCTACCAGGCGAAGGAACGCCTGTTCTATTCGGAGAACATGGAGATCCCAAAAAGATCGAACTACTACGAGATCAAAAAGGCCATATCGCTCGATCCCATTGTGGTGGGCTCCAGGATCGTGCTAAACAATATTTTCTTTGACTTCGACAAAGCCACGCTCCGCGCGCTTTCCAATGTGGAACTGAAGAACCTTTCCCTGCTCATGAAAGGCAATCCCAACCTGAAGGTGGAGATATCCGGGCACACCGACAACAAGGGCGACCATGTGTATAACCTGCGCCTGTCAGAAGAGCGGGCCCAGGCCGTGGTAAACAGCTTGGCCGCAACCGGCATCGATGCCTCGCGCATGAAAGCCAAAGGATACGGCAAAACAATGCCCGTAGCCCCCAACGAAAAACCCGGAGGTATTGATGATCCTGAAGGAAGGCAGCTCAACCGAAGGGTGGAGCTGAAAGTGACGGAGATCTA
>JANWJV010000101.1 GCA_025451785.1 Bacteroidia bacterium
CAATTGGCGGCGCGTTTCGAGAATATTTGTGTGGTGGGTGACGACGCGCAGAGCATTTACGCCTTCCGCGGTGCCAACATCCAGAACATTCTGAACTTTGAAAAGGATTATCCTGACCTGAAGACCTTTAAGCTGGAGCAGAACTACCGTTCCACGAAGAACATTGTGAGCGTGGCGAACAATGTGATCGCCAATAACAAGGAACAATTGAAGAAGGAAGTGTGGACGCAGAACGAGGAAGGAGATAAGATAAAGGTGATGAAGACCTATACTGATAACGAGGAGGGGATGACAGTGGCGAACTCCATTTTCGAGATCGCGATGAACAAACAGGCGAAGCACAAGGACTTCGCCATCCTGTATAGAACAAATGCTCAGAGCCGGGCAATGGAAGAAGCCCTGCGCAAGCTCAATATTCCTTACCGTATTTACGGCGGGCTTTCTTTTTACCAGCGTAAGGAGATCAAAGACCTTTTGGCGTACTTCCGCCTCACGATCAATAATAACGATGAAGAATCGCTCAAGCGCGTGATCAATTATCCCGCGAGGGGCATCGGCCATACCACGATCGATAAGATGGTGGTGGCGGCGAGCGACAACGATGTAAGTGTATGGACCGTGATGGAGAACATCCAGGAGTTTGGCCTGAGCATCAGTCCTGGCACAGTGAGTAAGATCGGTGATTTTGTGGCGCTGATACGTAGCTTCAGTGTGTCGTTACCCGAGCAGAACGCCTATGACCTGGGAAATCACATCGCGCAGACCTCCGGCATATTAAGAGACCTTTATAATGACAAGACACCCGAGGGTGTAAGCCGGCACGAGAACATACAGGAGTTGCTGAGCGGCCTGAAGGAATTCTCGGAGACCATGATCGTGGAGAACGACAACACCCCCGCGAAGAAGAAGACGCTTGACCTTTATATGCAGGACATCGCGCTGCTTACCGATGCTGATAAGCAAGACGAGAGCGAAGAGGACAGGAACAGGGTCTCTTTGATGACGATCCATGCGGCCAAAGGCCTTGAGTTTCCCTATGTGTTCATTACGGGCGTGGAAGAAAATCTTTTCCCCTCACAGCTTACCCTTAACTCGCGCGCTGACCTGGAAGAGGAGCGCCGCCTTTTTTACGTAGCCCTTACCCGCGCGGAAAAAAAGGTGACCATCAGTTATGCCGCCACGCGCTATCGCTGGGGAAGTTTGGTGAACTGCGAGCCCAGCCGTTTCATCGACGAGCTGAACGAGCAATACCTCGAGCTGAGCGAGGCACCGGAGAAGGAAACAAAAAAACGCTTTGGCGAGAAATCAAAAGCGGTTACAAAGCCCAAGCAAACTTTTGTTCAGAAACCGGTGTTCGGTAAAAAGATGGTGAACGTGAAAAATGCCTATGCCGGCGAGTATGATCCCGAACTGCTCAAGAACCTGCAGGTGGGAATGGAAGTGGAGCACGAACGTTTCGGTACGGGCAAAGTGGTAAGCATGGAAGGGATCTTTCCGAACAATAAGGCGACCGTGTTCTTTCAGGGAGCGGGACAAAAGCAATTGCTGCTGAAGTTCGCGCGGCTGAAGATCCTGAACTAGGATCACTTTACCTGAAATTTTATTCTCGTGGTTCTGTCGCCCCCGTCGGCTTTAAGGTCTTTTGTTTCGAAAGCCTTATAGAGTCGGTTACTAGCCAGGTCAGCCACCTCATTGTCTAGCACAAGACTGTAAATTCCCGCTTTCCATGGTTGTACAGGACTGAATACCCATCCGTATTCTTTCATCTCCGAACGCACTTTTCCCTCTATAATATTACCATCCTTATCGATCACATACATATCAGATATCATAGTACCATAATCCATGACCTCGTTGAACATGATCAGGAATCCGGTTTGGGTTCCGGCTTCCAGATCCGGTATCTTTTTTGTTTTTAACTGTGGAATGGTCCTGTCGGCAGATGTAATATTGAGCTCTGTCCGGTATTCCTTTTGTAGCTCTTGTCCATTGATGCACCTAAGTGAATCACTAATAACCAAAGTGTATTTTTTGCCGACCTCGAAAACAGGGCCCAGCTCTTCAAGGTAATTAATACCTCTTTTGATCCTGCCCGGATGGATCATCAATACCAGGTGTTTGCCGTCGGGGGTCCAATAGGAACGCTCCCTCCATACCCTTTCTTTAACTTTCCCATCATGATCAAGAAGCCAGACTTTCTGAAATGCCATCTCATCATTTTCCATTGGCTGAGAAAAAAGCACATGGAACATAAGAATGTTTTCGGGTACAGTTTTGTTCAGTGGAAAGATGACTTCTACGGTCCTGGGTCCTTTTAGAATGATCCTCTTTACGGGCGTGCCAATGACTTTTACAATGGTTCTTGTTTTGCTGAAAAGTCTTGCCTCAAAAAGCAAACCTTGTCCGAGATCCGCGTAAGGAGTGTAGTACAGTGTGTCGTTCTCCCTCTTGTAAGTACCCGCCACAGGATTCTCCGCAGGAAGTACCTGCCAATTGATATAAAGCGCAAGGATCCGTTCGTCAGGTATAGTGTCGTCGCCGGAGAGAAGCGGGGTTTTCAGCACCGGCATGAGCGAATCACGCTGGTCGATGAATAGTTTTCGCTCAGGAATTTGTGAGCCGCATGCGCAGAAAAGTAAAAAGAGAAGTAAATAAACTATCCGCATCAAAGCGCCAGCGTCGACAATCCTCCGGAGCTGTCGAGAACGATTAGGTTCGTGTCGCTTTCCTTGGCCATCATGATCCAGGTGCCGTTATAGATATAGCATTCGCTGGCATTGAGGCCTGAGCTCACGTTTCCTGAACCGTCGCGGAGCATAGGCGCTGAAGCGTTGAAGCTTGTCTGGCTTTCATCGAGGTATTTTTCGCCTACGCGAACGATCTTGCCTAAAGTGTGAAGGTCGAGAAGGTAAGTAGTTGTTCCCTGTGTGATGGACACTACTTTAATAGGCGCCATGCCGTTGAGGTTATACCATTCCTTCACCTGCAGCAAGCCTGTTCCGGCTACGTCGCTGGTCTTGATAGAGAAACCGGGCGCGCAAAGTGTAACACCCATCAGGCGTTTAACACCATCAACAACACCGTAAGTGATCTTTTCGAGAGGGGCGTCGGTATAATAGGAACTGCCCCAATTGGTTTTGAAGTGCGTGGTTAGCCTGCTGGTGCCGCTGGAGTTATGTACAAAAGGAGAAGGAACAGAAACGATCTCGCCATCGAGCGAAAAATTGGCGCCCATAGTGAGGTAAAGGTTGTTATCGCCATAGGTCATGTCCTGCAAAGTATTGAAGTTGGTATTATAGGTCATGGAACAATACTTCACATTCGTGAGGTTCAACTGGCTTACGGTATTTCCGCCGGTAACTATAAAGATGCGGCCCACACCGCCGCTGGTGGCGAGTACGTACAGCGCTTTTGAAATGGGGTTCACTTCCATATTATTAATGGTAACGTTGCCAACAGTAGTGCCGATGATCGTCGCGATCTGCTGTTTGAAGTTGGCAAGGGTAGTAATAGTATTGCCTGCCGCATCCGCGGGATTATTATCGGCAATATCGATCGCGAAAACTTTCCCGGTACTGTTCACAGCGGCAAGTAATGTTACGTTCTGTCCATCAGAAGCCAGGGTCATGTCGTTGATGACCGTAGCGCCGAAAGGTTGTCCCTGTTGAGAGCCGCTCAACATGATGTTGTTCACTTTAATGATCGTTACTGCCCATGCTTGTCCTGTTCCGTCTTCGGCGGTAACAGTATATGTTACTGCTCCTCCGCTGAAGTCCTGCGCTCCGCCAGGGGTAATGCTTGCTTTATCGGAAATTGTGATGACAGGTGTAAGGCTTGTGAGATTCACATTGCTGAATACCTGGCAGCTCACGGTGTGGTTGTTCACATCGATGGAAGCGTTACCGCTTTGCCCGCTTACCGTAAATGTAAGGATGTCTTTCGCCGATGAAGGTGTAACAACATCGTCCTTTTCTTTCTTCTTACAGGAAAGAACAAAACAAAATAAAAGTGCTGAAGCGAGGAAGGGTAGCGTTTTTTTCATGAGGCGGTTTTTTTATTTACGGTACGAAATTAAGCCAGGTTAGTAGGCTCGCAAACCAAATTTCCTGAAAGGTACTGAAAATCGTTTAATTGGCTAATTTGAGGGTAGGAGCGGGACGACCTTTAAAAACCATCTTATTTTAAAGGTATTCTGTCTCAGGCTTTTTGGATTTGGTCGAAATTTTCGCTTTAATCTCTTGGAATTCAGGCTTTAAAATCTTAAATTTGTTAATTCTCAAAACAAAAACGCCCCGTATGAAAAAAACCTTCCTTTCCCTCAGCCTGCTTTCTTTTATCTGTTGCGGCACCGCCGGTTTTGCTCAATCCTGGACCAATAACCAGGAACTGATCAACAACCCGAACCCCAACTTCTACGATATGCAGAAGGCATTCAATGAGTATTATAAGGATAAGATCATTGACTGGCAGGACGACGACTCGTATAATCACTTCAAGCGCTGGGAAGCCTTTATGGAGCCCAGGGTTTTCCCCACAGGAAAGTTCTTCAGCCCCGCGGCTTCTTACAATGCGATGGTGGAGCGCGATATGAACGCCAGCAAGAATGGCGGTAACCAGCAAGTGCAGGCAGGTAACTGGACACCCCTTGGTCCCCAGAGCACCGGCATGCCTGGTGTAGGCAGGATCGATTGCATCGCTTTCCAGCCTGCCCTCAGCACTACAGTTTGGTGCGGCACTGCCGGCGGAGGTCTTTGGAAATCGACCAACTCAGGCACCACCTGGGCTGACTTCAGCGGAGGTGTTCCTAACCTGAGCGTTGCCGACATCGCCATCAATCCCACAACTGTAACAACCATGTATATCGCTACCGGCGACGGTTTCGGTTATATCGGCTTCTCTAACATTTTCTGGGGCGGTACCTATTCGACTGGTGTATTGAAATCGACCAACGGCGGAACCACCTGGGCTACTACCGGGCTTTCATTCACCGTAGGACAGCGTCAGATCATCAACAGGCTGCTCATCCATCCTACAAACCCCAACATTCTTATAGCGGTTGGAACAAATGGCATTGACCGCAGCTCTAACGGCGGAACCAGCTGGACCAACGTAAGCAACGTGGCAAGGTTTTATGACGCGGAGTTCAACGTTACACAGCCCAATACTATTTACGCTTCCTGCAGCAACGGTGTTTACCGTTCAACCGACGCGGGCGTTACCTGGGCGCTGCTAGCCAACTCACCTACCTTTACAGGAAGGGTGTCGTTGGAGACCACTGCTGCCAGCGCAACCACTATTTATTGCATGGACCAAACCAAGAAGATAGGCAAGACCACCGATGGCGGTACTACCTGGACGACTCCTGCGGGTCCCGGCGGTTTGACACTGTACGGTTATTATGACTGTGTACTTTCTGCTTCTCCTGTAAACGCCAACACTGTTTACGCGGCGGGCTATAACATGTACCGCACTACCGACGGCGGTGCTTCCTGGGCATCAGTAGCAGCAGGCAGCATGCACGTTGACAACCACGTGCTGGAATTCCTGCCCGGCAGCAACACTACTATTTGGTGTGGCAACGACGGAGGTATATACCGTACCACTACCGGTACCAGCCCCTGGACGAACTTCACCAATGGGTTACAGATCACTCAGTTCTACCGTTTCAGCAACGCCGCAACCAACAGCGGCATCATTTACGGAGGAGCACAGGATAACGGCACCAACCGCCTCAGCGGTGGTACCTGGACATCGGGTGTACTTGGCGGCGATGGCATGGAATGCGTGGTGGACTTCACCAACTCCAACATCGTTTATGCTTCTTCACAGAATGGCTCCTGGGCCAAGTCGACCAACGGCGGCGGTTCCTTCGCGGGAATTCCCACCGGCGGCGGCGCATGGACATCGCCAATGGTGATGCACCCCACTACCAATACCACGCTGTACTACGGCGGCGCCGAAGTGAAACGTTCTACCAACTCGGGCACCAGCTTTACCAATATCTCTGCCCTTGGCATCGGTAATATTATTTCGCTGGCTGTTGCTAAATCGAATCCCAATTACATTTACGCAGCTACGTACGGTCAGATACACATGACCTCTAACGGCGGTACTAACTGGACCAGCATTACCGGTACGCTGCCCGTAAGTAATAACGCGATCACTTATATCGCTATCTCTGGCAGCAATCCCCAAAAAGTTTGGGTGACCATGTCGGGCTATGTTTCAGGTCAAAAGGTATATGCTTCTATCGATGGCGGCACTACCTGGACCAACGTATCCACCAACCTGCCTAACATTCCGGTGAACTGTATCGTGTACGACAACAACTCGGCAAACGACGGACTGTACTGCGGTACCGACCTGGGTGTTTACTATATGGATAACCTCACCAGCGGATGGCAGACATACAACACCGGGCTTCCGAACGTGATCGTGAATGAGCTCGAGATACATTACGGCTCTCTCAAACTGCGCGCTGCCACTTACGGCCGTGGCGTTTGGGAATCGCCGCTTACCATCACTACCGGCACTGCTCCCAAGATCAGTACCGCAAGCACCATCAGCCTGTATCCTAACCCCAGCAGCGGACAGTTCTATGTGGATGTTGTGACCGAAGGTACCAGCGATGTGCTCCTGAACGTATACAATGTGGTAGGACAAAAGGTCCTGAGCCAAAACGATTTCGTTGACAAGTCGAAGCAGATAAGCCTCGATCTCAGCAGCCAGCCGAAAGGCATTTATATGGTGGAGATCAGGACGAACTTCGAAACAAGGACGGAAAAAGTGATCCTGCAGAACTAAAGGATCAACGATCAAAATGCGCAGGAGCCCCGACAGAAATGCCGGGGCTCTTTGCATTAAATAAGTTCACGCATAATGGCCAGGTGCTGGTCATCGTGCTCGGCCACGAAGAAGGCCATGTCCACAACACGCATAGGTTTTTTGAGCCGGGGGTGCTGAGAGACCTGCAGAGGGTCGAGCGTCAATATTCGCTGGATGAAATGTTCTCTTTCCTCACGGAAGGTAGCGAGGAGGTTCTTTAGTTCAGCTTTGTTGTGGTCAGCCTCGTAGGTCTTTTTATTGCTCATGTCCGCAGCCCTTAGCACAGGCAAGTTGTTGATGTAATCGTCGATACGGCCCAGGTGCAGCTCGTCGAGGTCGATGAGGTGGCCTACATGCTCCTGGATGCTCCAGGCCTCGCCCTTACGTTTGGTAAGCTGTTCCCTGGATAAAGAGGCAGTCATTTCCTGCAGCCTCGCCGCGGTGCCGCGGAGGCGTTCGAGGATGAGGGGGAACATTCCCGCGGAAATTCCCAGTTCGAACTGGCGGTCAAGCCATTTTACACGTTGCATTCAACAAATATATTAATCATACGCCTAACATTTTCCTAAGCGCTATTTTTTGTTAATTTGTGAAGATGGAACGCCGTACACTTTTCGCTGATGTTGTTTTGCCCCTGGCGATCCCCAATACCTATACCTATCGCATTCCCTACGAATGGAACGAGGAGATAAAAGTGGGGCAGCGGGTAGTGGTGCAGTTTGGCAAGAACAAACTGTTCACGGCCCTTGTGAAGAAGATACACGAGCAAGCACCCCAAAAATACGCGGCCAAATACATCGAGAACATCCTGGATCCTGTTCCGGTGGTGAACACTAAGCAGTTCGCCTTTTGGGAATGGATGGCTTCCTATTATATGTGTAACGAAGGCGAGGTGATGAACGCGGCTTTGCCATCAGGATTGAAGTTGAGCAGTGAGACCAAGATAGTGCGAAGCGCGGAGCGCGGAGAGCGGGATACGAAGGACCTGACCGATAAGGAGTATATGATATGGGAGGCCTTAGAGCTCAGAGAAGTGATCACGATGGACGAGGCCTCGCAGATACTGGAGCAAAAGACGGTGTACCCGGTGATACGCTCATTGATAGAGAAAGGACTTGTTTCGGTAGAAGAAGAGCTGAAGGAGAAGTACAAGCCCAAGATGGAGAGCTGGGTCAAATTGATAGCGGAGGATGGAGAGAAGATGAAGAAGTTGTTTGACGACCTGGAAAAGAAGGCGCCGAAGCAATTGGATATACTGATGGCCTTTATGAAGGTCGCTAAGGAGGCAGTAGGCACTAGGCAGGAGGCGTCAGTTAAGAAGTCGGAATTATTGAAAATGGTGGAAGGAGGAGAAGGAGCAATAAAAGCTTTAGTAAAGAAGGGTGTGTTTGAATTGTACGAGAAGGAGACAGGGCGACTGGGAGAGGGGGCGATGGGAGAAGAAGGCGCGGCGAAGCAGTTGAATGAGGAGCAGGTAAGGGCAATGGCAGAAACGCAGGAGCATTTCAAAACGAAAGAAGTTGTATTGATGCACGGCGTAACCTCGAGCGGGAAGACGGAGGTGTATATAAAGCTGATCGAGCAGGTGATCGCGGAGGGGAAGCAGGTATTGTACCTTTTACCCGAGATCGCTCTTACGGCGCAGATCATTCGCCGGCTTCAGAAACATTTTGGGAATAAAGTGGGGGTTTATCATAGCAGGTTTAGTGTGAACGAGCGGGTGGAGGTGTGGAATAGAGTAGGCAGTAGGCCCTCCTACGCTGAAGCTTCGGTGGGCAAGCAGTCGGCAGTCGGCAACTATCAGGTTGTGTTAGGAGCGCGCTCGGCCTTGTTCCTGCCTTTTGATGATTTGGGATTGGTGATCGTGGATGAAGAGCATGATACTTCCTACAAACAATTTGATCCTTCACCGCGGTATAACGCGAGGGATTCGGCCATTTACCTTGCGCATTTACATAAGGCAAAAGTGCTGCTGGGTTCGGCTACGCCCAGTATCGAGTCGTATTACAACGCTGCCGATGGCAAGTATGGTCTTGTAAAACTGATCGGGCGTTTCGGCGGAATGGAGATGCCGGAGATCATTACATCCGATCTGCGCGAGGCGCGGAAGAAGAAACAGATGAAGTCGCATTTCTCACCTTTGTTACTTGATACAGCAAGGGCCGCTTACAATAATAAAGAACAGGTGATCTTCTTTCAGAACCGTCGCGGCTTTGCGCCGGTGCTCGAATGTGGCGTTTGTGCCTGGGTGCCGCAATGCCTGCATTGCGATGTGAGCCTTACCTATCATAAAACGGCCAACGTATTGCGCTGCCATTACTGCGGGTACTCCATTGCGCCGCCTTCCAGCTGTTCGGCCTGTGGCAGCAACAGTTTAAAGATGAAAGGCTTTGGTACCGAGAAGATCGAAGAAGAGCTGGCGGTGTTCTTTCCCGAGGCTCGTATCGCCCGCATGGACCTGGATACCACCCGTTCCAAGTTCGCCTATCATCACATCATCCAGGATTTTGAGGATAGGAACATTGATATTTTAGTGGGAACACAAATGGTGACCAAGGGGCTCGACTTTGACCACGTGAGCCTTGTGGGGATATTAGACGCGGATGGTATGCTAAGCTTCCCTGATTTCCGCGCGCATGAAAGAAGTTATCAGTTGATGTCGCAGGTGAGCGGTCGTGCCGGAAGAAAGACAAAACGCGGTAAGGTGATCATCCAGAGCGCCAATCCCGAACATCCCATAATAAAACACGTGATCGACCATGATTATGAAGCGATGTACAGGGAAGAATTGGCCGACCGCAAGAACTTCCAGTACCCACCATTTTACCGTCTCATCGAAATAACCTTAAAGCACAAAGATGCCGACGCGCTGAACCATTCGGCGGAACAATTGGCGGAACAAATGCGAAAGGCTTTCGGGAAGCGTGTGCTGGGACCGGAGTTCCCTTCCGTTTCCCGGGTACGGAATTTCTACCTCAAAACTATTCTGCTGAAACTGGAGCGGGAGGCGGCACCCTCAAAAGCGAAGGATACACTTAACCAGATACTCGCTCATTTCCGTAACGAAGACCTCAACAAACAAACGCGTGTGCATTTGGATGTGGATCCGATGTGATCAGAAGATCAGCCCCAGGGTCATGCCCCCGCTGATGGCAAGAGGAAAGTCGCGTCCGAAATAGAGGTGGCTGTAGTAATAAGGTTCGGCCACAAAGCCATCGTAGTAATACGAGTTCCTGTCCTTAGTATGTACCCATCCGAAGCCAAGGCCTGTATAAATATCGAGCGTAAGAATATTTCCGAGGATGTATTGCTTGCCAAAAACCATATTGAGCGCCATGGCGGTGGTCCTTTCGTCGAGGTTGTCGTAATCCCTGAAGGTGGAGAGAATAAATTCCGGCTTAATGTATTTCCCTTTTAACGGATGCGCGTAACGCAGGCCTTCCACCACAAAGTCCTGCCCGGCAAGGAATTTAACGCCCCCCTTGACAAAACTGCCCCTCGCAAGCTCCGCGAGCCTGCCCAGTCCAAACCCGATGAGGCCCATTTTTAGTTCAAGGTTGGTGCCCACCTTCAGCATGCGCTCGTAACCCATTACGACATCGCCTGTAATGGGTGAGAGTATCTCTGTTTTGATGCATTGGGTCTTGTCGATGATGGCGGCCTCCTGGTGAGCGCTGTATTTGTCAGGGTTCAGTTCGGTAACAAGGCCGTTCTCAAACCGGATCTTTGTCACTTCTGCTTTCCTGATCACGATCAGCGGCCCCTGCTGATTGTTGAAGTGCTTATACTTTATCTCTGTAAGGCCGATCTCCTCCACCTTAGAGGGGAACCTGGTTTTGTTCTTACAGTAGATCGTATCCTGTGCGCGGGCATTGGCTGCAAAGAGCAAGGCCATACATAAAGTGATAATGGTGTTTTTGATGAGGTCTTTCATGATATAATTATTTGCCCCAAAATTCCTCATACGAGAGGGGCGGGCCAAACCAAAATCAGGCTAAAATGCCATGTCTATAAGAGCATTTTACTATCTTGCCTGCTGTGAAAAAATGCCCTTTCTTACTTACCCTTAATTTTTGCTTTGTTCTGACGGCGGCCTTTTCACAGAAGGAAGCTCCGGAACGGAACCGCTTTATCATCGATTCATCGCTTCGTGTGCTTCCCACGCTGAAGGCGGATACCCAGATCGCCGAACTGTACCGCGCCGTTTCGTTTCGCTACTCCATGGCGGGGGAGCTTGATAAAATGAAAGACTGCCTGGACAAGGCGCTGAAGCTTTGTGATCAGCACCTTAATGGTCCCCTTACCGCCGAGGAAAAACGGTCATGGACTACGCTGGCCATATATATATACCAAAACCACACTGGCTACGTCAATCAAACCGGCAAAGACCAATTGCAGGAGGACCTTTACGCAAAACTGCTGGCTCAGTTCGAAAAGATCGGGAGCGAAGACGGTATTGCCGAACTGAAGATGTTTCACGGGGATTACTGCGCGCATCACAACGCCAATTATGAAAGGGCGCTTGCCCTTTGTACCGATGCCCTGGCCCGCTGGAGCATTACCGGCAACAAAAAAATGCAGATAAGGACCTGTTCCTACCTGGGTCGCTTTTACAAGGCCATCGACGACTATCCGTCGGCGCTGAAACATTTTTTTCAGTCGATGAAAGCTGCTGAGGAGCTTAACGACTCCATTTCGCTGGCCAATGTTTATCACCAAATGGGCAATTGCTACAGGGCCATCAGGGAATATGAAACAGCAAGGGATTATTTGTTGAAAGGCCTCGCCATGAGAACAACATTAAAAAAGAGCGACCTTATCTGCGGCAGCTACGGGGCCCTGGGAATTTTGTACAATGAAATGGGAGATGATAACCTGGCGCTTGAGTTTCATAATAAAGCGCTCAAAATGGCCCAGGAGTCCGGGGACTGGACCTTTGAAACGATGACCCTCAATAACATCTCTATTATTTACACGAAGAAGAAAAAGTTCAGGGAAGCGATAGATAATCTTTGGAAGGCGGTGGATATTCGGCGTAAAAATCATGACCTTGACGGAGAGGCCTGGTACATGAACTCCCTTTCTGAGACTTTTGTAAGCTGGGAGAAGCCCGATTCTGCCCTTGCCTGTTCTTTCATGGCGCTGAAGCTGCTTGAAAGCGTTGGGAATAAGGAGTATTATATAAGGACCTATTACAATATGGCCCTGGCCTATACGCTGCAGAAGAAATATTCAACGGCGGTTGAATACGCTGTAAAAGCAATGGGTGTCGCAAAGGAAATGAACTCGGTGCAATGGGTCATCGAGCTGCACCAGCAGTTGAGCACTATCTATTCAGAAAGTGGTGATCATAAAAGGTCGCTGGAGCAGTTCAAGCTTTACACTTCGAAAAAGGACAGCCTATTTAACCAGGAGAATACCAAGAAGAAACTGCGGACCGAAATGACATTTGAGTTCGACAAAAAAGAACAGGCTATGATCCTGGAACAGGAAAAGAAGGATGCGATCGCCGAAGAAGAGAAGAGCCGGCAGCGCATCGTTACCTGGAGCGTAACAGGCGGCTTGTTGTTAGTGTTGCTTTTTGCCGGGGTGCTCTTCAACCGTTTCCGTCTTATTCGTAAGCAGAAAGACATCATCGAGGAACAAAAGGCGATGGTGGACGAAAAGAACAAAAGCATTACCGATAGTATCAATTATGCGCAGCGGATACAAAAGGCATTGCTCGCTTCGGACGACCTTTTAGGAAAACATTTGAAGGATCATTTTATCCTCTTCAAACCCAAGGATATTGTAAGCGGTGATTTTTACTGGGCAGTGGAGAAGGAAGGGCGCTTTTACCTGGCCGTATGCGATTCAACGGGACATGGTGTTCCGGGCGCCTTTATGAGCCTGCTCAACATCTCCTACATGAACGAGGCCATCAGTGAAAAGAACATGGCAGAACCAGGCCTTGTGTTTAATCATACCCGCAGCAAGTTGATCGAAAGCATTTCGGCCGATGGAGGCAAGGATGGCATGGACGGTGTGCTGGTTTGTTTTGATAAAGGCAAGGTGAATTACAGTGCCGCTAACAATCCTCCAGTGCTTATCAGTAAAGGTGCTTTAAAAGAATTTCCCGCCGACAAGATGCCGGTAGGCAAAGGGGAGACCCAGAGGGATTTTGAAACTCACAATATACCTGCGGAGAAAGGCGATATCCTTTACCTGTATACCGACGGTTATGCCGACCAGTTTGGTGGCCCCAAGGGTAAGAAGTTCAAATACCGCCAACTGGAGGAACTACTTCTGTCAATTCATTCCAAGCCCATGGAGGAGCAAAAGAACATCCTGAGCTCAACGATCGAAGAATGGAGATCTGACCTGGAGCAGGTGGATGATATCCTTATTATCGGGATCAGAATATAAACAGGCAAACATGCAAAAGGCAAATAGGCAATTGCTGGTTTGCCCATTTGCCGATTTGCAAGTTTAAAATTTAGACATCACCAGCTTCCTTCCATTGCTCTTCAGGATCGCTCCGCTCTTCATTACTTCCGCTTCCTGTTTGGTTTCGTCCGTTAAGAACTTATCGAGGAAAGCCTGTGCCTGTGCCTGGCTTACATTGGCAGCCTTGCCGTTAGTAATGGCTTCGGTAGAGTAGGATTGAAGCAGGTTGTCCATTTGCTCCCTGAACATATCGGGTGTAGCAAACAGGTCGCAGCCAATGATGGAGTCGCCGCTGCAGGCTACTACGCCAATGATGTTGGGCTGGTCCTTAAGGGCTTCCTTAAAGAACTTGGTATAGCCGTCCATGCTTTCTTTATAGTCTTTTGATTCATTAAGGGCACGGAAGGTTCCGCTCTCGCTCTTGGCGTCGTTCTTAGTAGTTACGTTCTCCACTTCATCCCACACCTTTTGCTGGTTCTTGTCCACTACCGCTATCTTTCTCATTTTGTTGCTTGAAGCGTTGCGGTTGGTGGTGAAGTTTACGGCTCCACCGGTGGCCAGTCCGTCGCCATAGGTCCAGCGGCCATGCTCCACGCAAAATACGCTGATGTCCATCTTGCCGCTCTTGGGAGGCAGCAATACGTTTTGCGCGATCATGCGGTCCTGCTTGCCGCCATGTACCACTTCGCCGGCAAGGATAAGTACAGTATCACTGGAGGTATTCTCCACATAAAGTTTGTTCACGCTTTCGCCGGTATAAGCCCTTTGCTCCCTGTCCTGGTTAGGGCGGCGGCTGTTGGAGATCATACGGCTTGAATCTACGGCCTCAGAAACGGTCACTTTTTTCTCCTCCAAAGCCTTCTTCATACTGGTATACTTCCCTACTCCTTTAAAATGTTCGAGGAACTCCTGGTTGGCGCGTACAGGATAGAGACGAAGGTTTTTGTGGGTATACTGGTTAGGGCTGGGTTTGGGATTGGCGGCGGCAGGCGCTGCTTCATCGATCGAGAGGTTCTTGTTGTTGTACTGCGCTAAAGAGCAGAGGCTCAGCGATATAGCGCTGATCAGAAGGGATATTTTTTTCATGGCCGAAAGGTTTTTAGAACGTTTAACTAACGGTACTGATGCAGGAATGTTGTGAATTCCATAAAACTGTACGAATTTTTTCTGCATACGAATTAACGAACAGGGTACTAATGTTACTAATAGCGAAGCTTTACAAATAGTATAACCCCTTTTGGTAACAAGGATACAGAGGTTAATACACCCGAACCTCGTTTCGGTTCAACAGAATTCATAGATTTGCAAGGGTCCTATGAAGAATTTGCTCCTTGTCCCTCTTTTCTTTGCCAGCGCCCTGCTTAGCGCACAAACCACGGTGAGCGTTAGTGTAAGCAATAACAAACTTCTTATCATCAATACCTCCAACGGCGATACCATTATCGCGCCCAACGTAGTGCAGTTGTGGGATACCTTTTCGGTTGCCGAACATCCCAAGCCTGAAACAGTGCCCTCCGTTGCCTGGCAGGCGGTGAGCAACGGCTGTAACATTACCTACGCTTACAATAACAGCAGCGGAATTACGCGCTCTTTAGGTAAGCTCGTTATTGATGGTGTGCTAAAAGGCGACTCCATTTATGCCCGCGCTTTTGAGGATGAAGGCGCTGAGATCAAGTACAATAACAAGAGCTTTGCGTACAGTCGATTATATCCGAAAAACCTGTTCTCGCCGGTAATGGTTCTCAATAGCGGCAAGTACACGGTTTGTTTCAGTTTATTATACCCGGTCCTTGACTACAAGCACCATATTGATATTTCACTGACCAGCACGAAGACAGGCGGCAAAAGGTGGTGGCGTTCTTCTTTTATCCTCAACGAATACACTACCGATTCAACTTTATATTCTTATCAAGGTGATATAAAGGCCGGGCAGCAGCGCAGTTATACCCTTTGCATACGGGTGATCACGAATACTTTTGCCTGCGAAAGCTGGCTGGGTGGCTTGCAGCCGTACAAGGACCATTTCAGGAAGCTTTACGGAGGGCTTCACTATCAAAGCGACGGGCGGCCCCTGAAGCAGTTTGCAAGCTCTTCGGCAAGTTTTTGCAGTGCTTCCAATCCTTACTGCTTCACCAATTACCTTGGCAACAATAATATGCGTCCTGACCTGAAAGGTTTTGGTCCGATCTCGCGCGACCTTATTAAGCAGTACAATCAGCAGAATTATGAGCGGCTCATGCTGTTCAAGCCCACCGGTATTTTTTGGAAGACGGTGAGCCTTAATTTCCCATTTAAGTTCACTTCACATTGGCTGGAAGGCGATACCACGGTGTTCCCTCATTCTTACGGGCACATTATGCAGGACGCCACCGATTCACTGAAGAACATTCCCGCGCCCAATCGTGAACTGGGCCTTTGGTGGGGCAATGCCGGCGAAGTGATGTTTGCCTGGGACACCAATTACTCGCGTACCCTTGATCCTTACGACACCGTATTGGTAAAGCTTGCCAACAAAGAACTTGACCTGGCGGTGCAGGCGGGTGCTACGCTCATTGGCCTCGACGCGTTCCGGGTGAAGATGCCTGCATGGAACGGCTATCAATGGATATTGAAGATGAAGCAACGGGCGCCAAATGTGAAGTTCCTTACTGAGCGCTGGGGTTGCGACCTGTTCCAAACGCAGGCGGGCATGATCGCCATCGACCAGCAGAACAACATCATCAGCGGCCCGCATTACCTTTCTGATTTCCTGCTGCCTGGAACGGAAAAGATCGGTATCCTCGACGGCTCACAGCACGACACCACCCGCGCCATGCGCCTTGCCAAAATGCTCTTGCTAAGCAGCTGGGGGTATGGGGTGTGCAACTCCAATCCTGATACGATGATCGGCGCGTACACTCCGGCAAAGATCTATTATCAAAACAATCCATCTCCTGACCTGGGCGCCGATACCACCATTTGCAGCGGCGATAGTATCATCCTTACGGCGTTGTGTAAAAATTCGCTGAGCTACCTATGGTCAACGGGCGCCACCACCGCCAGTATCACTGCCAAAACACCGGGCATCTATTGGGTACGCACCACAACTTCTACGAGCTGCATAGTGCGCGATACGGTGGTGCTTACGCCCTGCCTAACAAATGTGAAAGAAATTGCGAAGGCAGCAAACCTGCGGATCTATCCTAATCCGACTTCTTCTAAGCTGTATCTGGAATTGCCTGGAAAAAAGATCGATGCTGTATTGGTGTTTGATCTATTTGGGAGAGCAGTAGCCTTTAACAGAGGAAGCACAATAGATGTAAGCGCCCTTGTGTCAGGAATGTACATCGTTCAGGTTAGATCACCTGAAGGCTTCTGGCAAAGCAGATTTATTAAAGAATAGCGGTGGGAGCCTTAAGC
>JANWJV010000102.1 GCA_025451785.1 Bacteroidia bacterium
CATTGCGATGCTTTATGGTCAGGGGTATAGCAGCAGGCTGTCCATGTGCCTTTCTTCGACCAGCTATGCGCGTTGCAGTCTTTTTGATCGGGTTTGTTCTCGTCCACGTCCTTGCAATGGGTTTGCGCTACATAGGTGAGCGACTTGCTCAATGGAATGGAGGGCAGGTTCTTCGTTTTCCTGTACGCCATTATCATGTTGTACAGCTTCAGCTCTTCGGCCGATACTTTGGCTTCGATCTTTTTAGGGCCCTGCATACCCAGGAAAAGGAAGCCAAGGGTAGAGATCAGGAAAATGTTCTTCAGCATGGTCATTATATTTATGATCACAAACGCACCAACGAACTAACGAACGAACGCACTGTTTATTGTTCAGAGTTCTTCTTAATGTGCTGAAGCACCCGCTCGTGAATTTTGTGCACGATCATGTCGCTCCATATCTTCCAGTAAAATTCAGGCCGTATATCGTGCCTGTACCAGGTGGTGCCTTCTAAGAGGGTATGTCCGTTGGGAAGCGCGGTGAGTTTGAATTGCCCCTGTTGCGAGACAAAGAAATCGTGCAAATGCGGCGCGTCGATGTTCCAGAAGCTGAGCTCCTTCATGGGTGCCGGTTGTTGTTCCACGTCGAACTTTAGCAACTTAAGTTCATCCCATACAGTGATAGGCTCCACAAAGCTGCCGGTGCTGAAATTGCAATGGCGTACCGCTCCAACACCACTGCCTTCAATAGTGGCGTCAGTAGGATAGGCGATGCCGGTCTGGAAAATAAAGTCTGTAGGTTCCTCCAGCTTGGGGAAGGCGATCACGTTCTTCCAAATAGCCTCAGGTGAAGCGTTTATCTCGATGGAGGTGGTCACTTCACTGAGAGAAGGCCCGATGTTCTTTTCCACGAATGAGGTGGCAGGAAAGCTCAATATGACCAGGATAATGGCCATTGGACCGCTGCCTGGTTTTTTCTTAACAATTTGGTAGCCGATCGAGCTTCCCAGCAGGGCGATAACCAGGGCGATCGGAGAGGCCATGATGATACAGATGATGCCTTCGATGGCGAAGGCAATAAGAACAATGGCATAGATACCTAAGGAGATAAAGCCTGTGATCCATGCGTCCCGCCAGGTTATCTCCGTTCCGATACCGTAAATGATGGCCGATGCCATCCCCATCAGGAATGGGATGATGAAGAAAAGCGCCACGCCGTATTGCGCAAAGCCATAAATACCGAGCGTTGTCAATACCGCGGCGATCACTGCTGTGATCAAACCCGCGATCCACCTTCTTGTTATGGGATTATCTGGCATTATTTTTTTGCCTGTTTGCCAATTTGTCCTTTGCCCATTTAGACTCCGGAACCATACTTCTTCCGGCGGTAATAAAACTGCATCAAACCAAATAAAAGAACCACCCCAGCCGGCAGCGCCGTATTCATTAACATCCATTTATTCTTTTCATGTGCCAGCTTCTTGCGGTCGAGCACACGCAGCGACAGTTCGCGCGAACGTACCGAGATCAATCCGCTGTCGTCGCAGAGGTAGTTCATGCAATTGAGGATGAAATTCTTGTTGCCGTACATCTGCCGTGAATACATATCGTAGCCAAGCGGGTAAGGCATGCCCGTGCTGGCCTGTATTTCGTTGCGGATAATGTCGCCATCGCTCACTACGATCATCCGGTTAGGGCCACTATTTTCTTTAAAGCCTATTTCCTTGCTCTCTGTCATTGCGGAATTCAAACGGTTCTTGAAGAGCGATTCGAAAGTGCCTTCCAGCAAAACGGCCGTTATGCGGTTGGGATCATCGAACCTGCGCTCGTCCACTTTCATGTTCACCATGGCCAGGGCAATGCGAACAGGAGTGTTGATGGCCTTGCTGTAACGGGAAGTATTGAGGAGCACGGTTTTTTTAATGTTCTTTGTTCCTACGGTGTCAAGCGTGCTGGCGAACTCCAGCTTTATCATGTCAAGGTTCTTGCTCACAGGATGTTTAGGGCTCGGTGCCACCACGGGGAAGAACAACCAGGGCGACATCTCAAACCTGGGCTGCTGTCCGGCGAAAGCTTTGTTCACTGGTATGTATGCGCTCTGAACGTCGAGGCAAAGGTTATTGTTCAGGCGAACGCCGTACTTATATAATTGATCGTCGAGGTTCAGCTGCCCGTTCAATCCCAGGGTAAAGCCCATTAATTTAAGACTATCCGTATTCGTGTTTACAGGATCGATGAGCCAGAGCACGCGGCCGCCTTTCATAATAAATTGGTCGAGGATGAACTTGTCTCTTTCGCTGAAGGCCGAGTCGGGCTTGGCAACGATCACGGCGCGGAAACCTTCGAGGCTGTGGATCTGCTCCAGCATGGGCACTCGTTTCACATCGTAGTATTCGCCAAGGGCCTGGCTGATGTCGGCCACTTCAAGGCTGTCAAGCTCATAATGTCCTTCGGTAAAGGCCACCTGGGGCTTGCGCAGGCTTTGCAGCTTGCGTATGGAATTGCTGATCTCATACTCAAGTCCCTGTACCGAGTTGTTCAACTGATCGGCCGCCGACGCCATCATGTTCGTCTTGAGCAACTGCATGGGCACTTCCCTGGTCTTATAAGTGATAAGCGCGCCGGGGAAAATGATCTGCTGCGAAGTGCCGCTCTCTTCTTTTACTTCAAGATTGGTGGCCTGCAGACCATGGTCGTTCAGTTGCTTGTAAATGTCCTTGCGTGTTTTTTGGTCTTCACTGGCCGAAGGATTGATGAACTCGTATTCGATATTATCACCTGCATAAGCGCGGAACTCGTCGAGCATCTCCTTTGTTTCAGAAGCCAGGCGCTTAAAGCCCGCCGGAAATTCCCCTTCGAGGTATACCTTGAAATACACCACATCGTCGAGGTCTTTCAGCATGGTACGCGTAGCTTCCGAAAGGGTATAACGTTTTTCAGAAGTAAGGTCGAAGCGGTGGAAGAAGAAGGAGCCCAGGTAATTGAGCAAAAGGATCAGTACCATGCTCAGGCCGAGCTGGGTAAGATCTCTCTTTCTGTTATTGCCCTTTACCATTTCCTGCTCTCTAAAACCGTTCTTGTGCAAAGAATAAATATCGCGATGACGCTAATAAAATAAAGCGCATCGCGCGTATCGATCACTCCTCGGCTCATACTCTGGTAATGGTCCATAATGCCCATTCCCAAAATGATATTATCCACCTTGCCGAAAAGTTCAAAAGAACTAAGGGCGTCAAAGCCATAACACACAAAAGCACAGAGACAAACGGCGAGGATGAAAGAAACGATCTGGTTATCGGTGATAGAGGAAGCGAAGATGCCGATGGCCACGTAGGCGCCTCCGAGGAAGAGCAATCCTACATACGATCCCCACATGCCGCCGGTATCGATATTGCCGGGAGGGTTTCCCAGCTTATGCACCGAATAATAATAGAGCAGGGTAGGGATGAGAGAGAACACTACGAGGATCATTCCCGCGAAATACTTGGCAAGGATGATCTGCAGGTCGCTCAAAGGACGGGTAAGAAGCAGTTCAATGGTGCCGCTTTTCTTCTCATCGGCAAAGGAGCGCATGGTAATGGCCGGGATCAGGAAGAGGAACACCCAGGGAGCGATGATGAAGAGGGGGTCGATGCTGGCGAACTCGTTATCAAGGATGTTGGAGCCGGAGTGGAATACCCAAAGGAACAAGCCCATAAAAAGTAAGAAGACGGTAATGACTATATAGCCGATGAGGGAGCTTAAGAAGCTGTTTATTTCCTTACGGAGCAGGGTGAGCATTGGCGCGAATTTACGAATAGTATTTTTAGTAGCTTTGCCATCCACTTCAATTGCAAATGAAAGTTTTAAAGTTTGGAGGCACCTCTGTAGGCTCCGCCGAAAGGATGAAAAAGCTCGTTAGCCTGGTACAGGACGATGAGCCTAAGATCGTTGTTCTTTCCGCCATGAGCGGTACTACCAATGCCCTGTTGGAGATCGCCAATGCCCTCTATGAAAAGGATAACGGCAAGGCCAAACTTTTATGCGATGCCCTGGAGCTGAAATACCAGGAAGTGATCAAGGAATTGTATGCTAAGAAGCCAGCACTTGAAAAGGCGGGCGGACTTATCCGCGACCATTTTGAGCACATTCGCTCCTTTACTTTAGATATGTTCACGGCCAACGAAGAGAAGGCCATACTGGCGCAAGGCGAATTGCTTAGCACTGCCATGTTCCATTATTACCTCGAAGAGATCGGGATCCCTTCGGTATTACTGCCCGCTCTTAACTTCATGCGCATCGACGAGAACGAGGAGCCTGATATGAACTATATTGAGAGCAACCTCAAGGACGAGCTCGATAAATACAAAGGGCAAAAACTGTTCATCACGCAGGGCTATATCTGCCGCAATGCCTTTGGTGAAGTGGATAATTTGAAAAGAGGTGGCAGCGACTATACCGCCACCCTTGTTGGCGCGGCACTTACTTCGGAAGAAGTTCAGATCTGGACCGACATCGACGGCATGCACAACAACGATCCGCGCATAGTGAACAAAACTGTGCCGGTGACAGAGCTTTCCTATGATGAAGCGGCCGAGCTTGCTTATTTCGGCGCCAAAATATTGCACCCCACCTGTGTGCTGCCCGCGCAGAAGAGAAGGGTACCCGTACGTCTCCTCAACACCATGGAGCCCCTGGCCCAGGGTACACTGATCTCCGACAGGAACTTCACCGACCGTATTACCGCTGTAGCGGCTAAAGACGGAATTACGGCTATTAAGATAAAGTCGACCCGAATGCTGCTGGCGCACGGCTTCCTGCGCTCGGTGTTCGAAGTATTCGAGCGTTACAAAACGCCCATCGATATGATCACCACCTCTGAGGTGGCTGTATCACTTACCATCGATAACCCGAAGTTTTTGGATCCCATCATAGCCGAGCTCGTTCAGTTTGGTACCGTGGAAGTGGACCGCGACCAAACGATCATTTGTATCGTAGGAAGTTTTACCGCGGAGAAACAAGGCTTCGCGTTGAAGATATTTGAATCGCTGAAAGGCATTTCGCTGCGCATGATCTCCTATGGCGGCAGTGAGAATAACGTGTCGGTACTGGTGAATACGGCCAGTAAGAAAGAAGCTTTAATGGCACTGAACAAAGGTTTATTCAATCTGTAATGTTCAACCCTGCCACTATACAAAAGCTCAATAAGCTCCCCACGCCCTTTTATTATTACGACCTGGGCCTGCTGGAGAAGACACTCGATTCGCTAAAGAAGGAGTCGGGCAAGTACGGCTATACGGTGCATTACGCGCTCAAGGCCAATTCCAATAACGAGATCGTTACGGCCATCCGCAAAAAGGGCTTCGGTGCCGACTGTGTGAGCGGCAACGAGGTGAAGAGAGCCGTGGAATGCGGCTATGCTTCCGACCATATCGTGTTTGCCGGGGTAGGGAAGAGCGACGCGGAAATAAATTACGCCCTTGACCAGGATATCTTTTGTTTTAACTGTGAGAGCCTCCAGGAGATGGAGGTGATCAGCGGCCTGGCGGGAACACGCACGGCGCGCGTGGCACTTCGCATCAATCCCAACGTGAATGCCAACACGCATAAATACATCACCACCGGTTTAGAAGAGAACAAGTTCGGCATTAACCTTTGGGAGTTGGAAACGGTGATCGGCAGGATGAAGACATTGAAGAACATCCAGCTGATCGGCATCCATTTTCACATTGGCTCGCAGGTTACGGACATGAACGCTTACAAAAGTCTTTGTACCCGTGTGAACGAAATACAGGAATGGTTTGTGAGCCATAAGATCCCGCTGGAACATATCAACGTTGGCGGAGGTTTGGGTTTGGATTATCATGAACCTGATAAGAACGCGATCCCTGACTTCGCTTCCTTCTTTAAGATATTCGCCGACTTCCTGGAAGTTCGTCCCGGACAAAAGGTTCATTTTGAATTAGGCCGTGCCTTGGTAGGCCAGTGCGGAAGTTTGATCTCGAAAGTGCTGTATGTGAAGAAGGGAATAAGTACCAGCTTCGTGATCCTTGATGCAGGAATGACCGAGCTTATTCGCCCTGCCTTATACCAGAGCTACCACAAAATAGAGAACCTTAGTCAAATCAACAATCAACGATCAACGATCAACAATCGGTATGATGTAGTCGGCCCCATCTGCGAAAGCTCCGATTGTTTTGGCAAGGCCATGATGCTTCCCGAGACCCACCGCGGCGACCTGATCGCTATTCGAACTGCAGGTGCTTATGGTGAAGTGATGGCATCGCAATATAATCTTCGTGATAAGGTAAAGGCAATTTACAGCAATTGATCTATGCATGAAGCGTCTCCTGCTCATCTGCCTGCTGCCTACTGCCTACTGCTTACTTAATATTGCTTCTGCCCAAGGAACCAAAGAGCGCAAAATAACCCACTACACTTATTTCGAGCTCGGCGGCACCGGCGGTGTGGGCTCCTTTAATTACGAGCGCATCTTCGCTTACCGCGAAAAGACCCGTTTCAGCTGGAGGCTGGGGCTCTGCGGATTGCCGATCGATAAGAACAATGGTGTTTCCATTATTTTCCCCGCGGCTGTGAACGCCATCAGCGGAAAAGGAAAGCATTTATTGGAAACTGGTATTGGGATGGGAACTACCGTAACTACGAAGGGTGCATTCTTCTCACTTATTACGCCCATCATCGGTTATCGATACGAGAACTTTCCCAAACGTTTGTTCTTCAGAGTTACGTATACCCCCCTGGTCTCCCTTTGGTACGCTCCTCAATACCAGCACTGGGCCGGGATCAGTATAGGCTGGAGGTTAAAAGGTTTGAACGAATGCGGAAGTTGTTTGAAATGAGAAAGACATTAACATATATCCTGTTTATTGCATTGCTGACCGGCAGCTGCCAGAAGCGGGAGCAGGACGATAATTTTCTTTCGGAAGATTTCGAAGGCATTACAAGCACCGATCAATTGTTTCCGGACGATGATTCGCGCTGGAGCTTTTATCAGCAAACCGAATCGGTAAATTCCATTTCGCTTGATACCACACACGAGCATGGCGGAGCTCAATGCCTTAAGATATACGCCAAGGCAAGCGGCGAGGGTGCTTCGAAGAGCGACCTGGCAAGGAACCATCTCTTTTTCAAAAAGGGGGAGACCGTTATCTTCTCCGCCTGGTATTATATTGAAACAACTGGAAGCCTTGATTACCTCTTCTTGTTCGACCTCGAAGAAAACGCGGCGATAGGAGCAGGGCCCGGATTGCGTTTTGCTCTGGAAGGAAAGGAAGGCTGCCTGGTGGTAGAGCGTAAGAAAATGCTGCAGGGTACCCTGCGCCAGGACGAAAGCAGCAAGGTCGCCTTCCCCACGAACCAGTGGGTGAACCTGCAGATAGAGGTAAAACTGGAACAGAAAAAGAAAGGCTATATAAAGGTTTGGCAGGACAATGCCTTGCTCATCGAAGAATCAGATATTCAAACCATGCCGAAGGACCGCCTCTATTTTATCCAGGGAACAAAAGGTGTTTATGATAATGCGCAGGTTGGTATTACCGCGAACACACATGACAATGAGATGGTGCTTTATGTGGATGATATCCTATTGAAAAAGAAATAGTGCTTTGGTTTTTTTGCGTTGGTTCGTTCGTTAGCTTTGTGGTATGGGTCTTATACATACTACACTCCAATTAAACAATCCCATAAAACCTTCCTTGCAACCGATCGAGGTAGAAGCCTTGGTGGATACCGGGGCGCTTCATCTCGGCGTTCCTGAGCACGTCGCTATTCAGCTTGAACTGACGGAACTTGAGAAACGTGAAGTGACAGTGGCGGATGGGAGTAAGAAGCTTTGTTCGTACGTTGGCCCGGTAAAGATACAGTTCGGCGATCGCAGCTGCTTTACCGGCGCGCTTGTGCTGGGCGATACGGTTTTGCTGGGTGCTATCCCAATGGAAGACATGGACCTCGTAGTTCACCCGACCCTCCGCAAGGTGATCTCGAACCCCGCGAGCCCGAACATTCCTTCGTCAAGCGCGAAAGCCAATCATCAACACATCGTCCACTTGTTCCAGTGAGCCCTTCCAGTCGCTGAAGGCCTTCCATAGTTTTTCCTTTTGGTCCTTCATGGGCAGGGAATGGATCTCCAGCAGAAGCTCGTACAGACGCTTCTTCATGAACTTCTTTCCTCTCGGTCCGCCGAACTGGTCGGCATAGCCATCGGTGAACAGGTAAATGCAGTCACCTTTTTGAAGCTCTAGTTGGTGGTTCTCAAATATTTTTTCTGAACGCTGGCCGCCGATAGGGAATTTGCCCGGCGCGTATTCTTTCAGTTCCTTATTGCGGATCATCACAAGGGGGCGGTTGGCGCCAGAATAGAGCAGCTTGTTGCCTTTTAACTGAAAAGCGCAGAGCGCTATGTCCATCCCGTCCTTAGAGTCAGGATTTTCCTGTTGTTTCAAGGCGCCGCGGATACGCTCGTCGAGCTCATGCAGTGCTTGCCCGGGCGAGGAAATGTTCTTTTCGTGAACAATATGTCCCAGGAAATTAGAGCCCAACATGCTCATGAGAGCGCCCGGAACGCCATGACCAGTACAGTCGGCGGCGGCGATCACAAAATAGTCGCCCGCAGGCGAGTACCAATAGAAATCACCACTCACAATGTCTTTCGGACGGAACAGAACAAAAGAGTCAGGTAAAGCCTTTTCCAGTTGTTCGGCAGGAGGGAGGATGGATTCCTGGATGCGCTTCGCGTAATTGATACTGTCGGTTATCTCTTTGTTCTTTTCGCGGATGATCTCTTCGCTGCGCTTTTGTTCAGTGATATCGAGGTTGAACATCCGTATCACGCCGTTCTCAGTCAGGAGGCGTGAACGCTGGTCGTAATAACTGCTTCCGATCTTTATCTCTTCGGAAAACGACTGTAGCTGCCCATTCCTGAATTTATCAAAGTTCTTTTTCAGTGGTTGCATCACGGGGTGCTCGTGTTTAAGCTCGTAAAAATCGGGGAACTTTAGCAGGCAGGCGGGGTTGAAATAGGTAATATCGCCTTTGAGGCTGACTTCAATGATCGGACTCGGGTTTTGTTCAGGGAACGAAGCCAGGCGGCCCAGGTTCTTCTCGATCTGCTTCATTTCGCTTACGTCATGTGAATACACCCTCAACAAATGATCGCTACCATTGAAATACACTTTTTGTTCGTAGGTCTGGGAGCCGATCTGTACTTCGCACTTAAATTCCTTTTTGAGCGAGATCCTCTTCTTTACCTCCGAAAAAAGATCGTGCGACGTTCCTTTTTGCTTCAGGTCGGTAAAATGCCTGCCGGCAGCGGAATTCATATAAGTGATCTGGCCTGAAATAAAGTCGGCTTCGATCACCGGGTTCGGATTCTGTTCGGGAAAGGAGGCCAGTCGGGCTATGTCCTGCTCGCTGAGGTTCATGAGAAGTAAAGGTAAGTAAATGGGCAAATTGGCAAACGTGCGAACAAGCAAATGGGCAAATAAGCTATTGCCTATTTGCCCATTTGCTTGTTCGCTTGTTCCTTACTTCTTGAGCTTATCCTTAAACACTTCCTTAAACTTCTCAACCTTAGGCCTCACCACGAACTGGCAATACCCTTCACTGCCGTTCTGGTTGTAATAGTTCTGGTGATAACCTTCCGCCTTGTAGAACACGCTGTAAGCGCTGATCTCGGTAACGATTGGGCTCGACCAGGCACCTGAAGCGTTCAGCTTCTTCTTGTATTCTTCTGCCAAAGCCTTTTGCTTATCGTTATGATAATAGATCACCGAACGGTATTGGGTGCCTACATCGTTGCCCTGGCGGTTAAGCTGGGTAGGGTCGTGCGACTTCCAGAAAGCGGCCAGCATCTCTTCGTAACTTACTTTGGAAGGATCGTAACTGATCTGGCAAACTTCTGCATGTCCCGTGGTGCCATTGCATACTTCTTTATAGGAAGGGTTCTTTACGGAACCACCCGAATAGCCTGATTCAACTTTCACCACGCCATCCAGCAATTGGAACTGCGCTTCCACGCACCAGAAACATCCGGCGCCGAAAGTAGCGGTCTCAAGTGTTGATGGTTGATTGTTGGTTGCTGGTTGTTTGGTTTTGGTTTCCATAGTGCTTGGTTTATTGGTTTGTTGCGCACAGGATGTAAGCAGTGAGCTGCTCATTATAAAGCACAACAGGTTTCTGGCGATAGTTTTCATGATCTTCGGAGGTTTAAAATTACATTATTTATCCGCATTTACGGGGATACTGTCTGGATGGATTTGCCATTGGGCGAAGAATGTGTTAAGAAAGGTTAAAAATCGCTATAATTGTTTCCCTTAAAAGAAATGGACATGAGGAAGATAGTAACCCTTGCGCTGATCGCTTTATGCAGTTTTACCATTACCGCCCAGGTAAAGACACGTACCTATATAGTGGACCCTTTGCTGGCGCCCCGTGAGCATAACCTCGACTATACCCATATGAAGCTGGAGCTGGACTTTGAGCCTGCCAAGGGCCTGGTGAAAGGAAAGGCCACACACAACTTTAAGCCCCTGCGCCAGAAAGTGGATTCTACTTTTCTGGATGGCATTAAAATGACCTTTAAGAAAATTATGGTGAACGGAAAAGAAGCGAAGTTCCGTTCCGACAGCCTTGGCCTCACTGTTTATTTCAGTCCGGCACTTGCCTGGGAGACCAGCAATACCATGGAGATCACCTACGAATGCAATCCCCGCCGCGGGCTGTACTTCATTGGCTGGAACGATCCCCTGAACCTTTCACGGAAACAGATATGGAGCCAGGGCCAGGGCATCGACAACCGTCACTGGATACCCATGTTCGACGAGATGAACGATAAGATGACCACGGAAATAGTGGTAAGCTTCGATAAGGATTATAAAGTACTGAGCAACGGCACCAAGCTGGCAGAGAAGCCCGGTCCTAATAATACAAAGGCCTGGCAGTACCGGATGAAAAATCCGCATTCGCCTTATCTTATCATGCTGGCCATCGGCAAGTATGAGATCGATGAGCGCAAGTCGGCTTCGGGCGTTCCCATGCATTTGTATTATTATCCTGAGATGAAGGACAGGGAGAAAGTGACCTACCAATACAGCGAGAAGATGATCGACTTTTTTGAGAAGGAGATAGGAGTGAAGTACGGTTGGGAAAGTTACTCACAGATCCCCGTACAGGATTTTATGTACGGCGCTATGGAAAATACCACCGCCACAGTGTTCGGCGATTTCTTTTTGATGGACGACCGCGCGGCGCTCGACCGCTATTACATTGGCGTGAATGCCCATGAGCTGGCCCACCAGTGGTTTGGTGATCTTGTTACCGCCCGCAGTGACGCGCACCACTGGCTGCAGGAAAGTTTTGCTACCTACTATAACCAGATGTACGAGCGCGAGGTGAACGGCATGGACTATTTTAACTACCAGCGCCGCGACGCGCAAGCCAAAGCGCTGGATGAAAGCACCCGCAACAAACTTCCGGTGGCGCACAGCGAAAGCGGAGGTACACGGCATTATCCCCAGGGCGCCTTTGTGCTCAATATGCTAAAGTATGTCACAGGAAGGGAGGCGTATAACAAGTCCATCAAGTATTATCTCGAGAAAAATAAATACGGCAACGTGGATTCACACGATATGCTTCTTGCTTTTGAAGATGTTACCGGTATGTCGCTCGACTGGTTCTGGGAAGAGTGGATCTATAAAGGCGGTCAGCCTGAGTATACCGTGTCTTATTCTGAAAAGGAGGGTGTTACCGAGTTCAATGTTTCGCAGGTGCAGGAGCTTTCGGAGCTCACGGGCCTGCCTTCTTCGAGCGATAAGAGCGGCAACAGTGTAGGCAGCGATCCTTTTGTAAAGGGAGGCGTCTCTACCTATCGTCCGGCAGGTTTGTTTAAAATGCCTATCTGGTTCGAAGTGTATTATACCGATGGCAGTTCCGACCGTGTGCAGGCCTGGATCGAACGGCAGACAGAGAACGTGAAGGTGCCCAACCCTTCAAAGAAAAGGGTCGACTTTGTATTGTTCGATCCTAATAACGAAGTGATGAAAACGGTGAACTTCGATAAGACCATGGGTATGCTTCGCTCACAGGCGCTTAAGGCGCCCAATATGCTCGACCGCCTTGATGCTGTTATAGCCATGCGCGACATGAGCATGGAGGCCAAGCGCGGTTTGTTTGCGCAGGTATGGACAAAGGAAACATTCCAGGCGCTGAAGTCAGAGATCATTTCGCAGGTAGCGAACGATAACGATGCCAACAGCAAGGAGCTTATCCGCAGGGGCATTGAGGATAAGGAAGTGCTCGTAAGAAAGGCGGTATTGGCCAATGTAAAGAAGATAGCTCCTGATATGGTGGCTGATTTTGAAAAGCTGCTGAAAGATCCTTCCTACGAGGTGATCATTTCAACCATCGACAAGCTTTCCATCGATAATCCGTCAAAGATGGCCTCATACCTTGAGACGATCAAAGGCGTAACAGGCATGCCGGGCAAGAACGTGGAAGTAAAATGGCTCGAGATGAGCGCGGCTGCCGGTGACAAAGCGGCGCTCGATAAGCTGGTGGCCTATACCAGCAACTCCTACGAGTTTCGCACAAGGGTTAACGCGATGTGGGCCTTGAAACGCCTCGATCACTTTGACGATAAGCTGATGGATAACCTTCTTAGCGCGATGATGTACACCAACGGCCGCCTCGCCGGACCGGCTTCCGATGTCCTCGGACATTTCTACGGGCACAACGAGCACAAGCGCCAGATCGCTGATTATGTGAGCTCCAAAAAGTGGGAGCCCTGGCAAGCGGAGGTTATTAAAAAGGTGGTGAACTAGCCCCGGTCTTCAGACCGGGGAAGGGGAAGGTTATTCCAAAATTATTTTCCGGGTTATCGTTCCCGAACCATTGATTATCCGAACAAAGTAAACGCCTTTTTCCAAGCCAGATAGATCGACCATAGTTTGGTCGGCATTTGCCTCTTTTTTCAGCAAGCTTTTTCCGAGCAGATCAAACACCTCAAAGCACCCTATTTTACCGTTTACATTTTGCATTTTAAATTGACCTGTAGAAGGGTTCGGATAGAGTGCCAGGCTTTCAAAAGCCTTTTCTTCAAGTATTCCTGTGATATTTGTAGTTAAAATCCTGATTGCATGGTTATTATAATCAACAATGTATAACTTCTTTCCGGAGGTATCGAGCACAATTCCACGGGTATAATCAAAGGTGGCGAGGGTGTCAACGGCGTTCGTAAAACCTGTACCGCCCGAGCCGGCAAAAGTGCTCACATTTCCGCTGCCCATATCCACCTTTCTAACACGGTTGTTAAAGGTATCGCCGATGTACATTTTTTTGCCGACCGTATCCACATAAACTTCGGTGGGTGTGTTGAGGATCGCCACGCTGCTGCTGCCGTTCATGAAGCCGCCGTTTCCAACACCCGTTGCGCCCGTTCCGGAGAAGGTGGTTACAGCCTGCGTTGTGCTGATCTTACGGATGCGATGATTGTATGCGTCGGCCACATAAATGTTTCCCAGTTCATCAATGCCTAAGCCCGAAGGAGTATAAAAGCGGGCAAAGGTATCGTTGGCGTTCACCAGCGATCCAGTGCTGCCTACTCCGAAAGCGGTGCCGCCCCCGGCATAAGAAGTTACAACACCTGTCTTGGTGATCTTGCGTATGCGATGGTTCCAGCTGTCGCCGATATAAAGATTGCCTGCCTTATCGCGAACAATACCGCGGGGATAATTGAAACGTGCCGCCGTACCTGTGGCGTTAATATAGCCCGCTGTACCGCTGCCGGCAATAGTGCTCACTGTTCCTGTGGGAGATATCTTACGGATACGATGATTGAGAAAATCGGAAACATAAACATAGCCTGAATCATCCACACAAAGGTCGGCCGGACTATTGAACCTGGCTGTTGCCGCCGCTCCATCCTGGAAGCCCGCTGTGCCTGAGCCGGCATAAGTGGTTACCGTATTGGTAGTGGTATTGATCTTACGGATACAGTTATTGCCCCCATCGCAGATGTATAGGTTATTGAATTTATCGATGGCAATACCGAAAGGCTTGTTATAAGTAGAGGCCGCTGCCGTGCTGTTGAAAAAGCCGGTGCTGCCGTTGCCTGAATAAGTGCTAACGATGTTTTGCGCGGAACTGAATGTTGCCGCAAAGAGAAGCGAATAGAAGAGCGCTGCTTTTTTCAATCCCCGTAAAGATAGGGCTTTACCTCAATACGCTGATGTGGCCGATGAAGCGGTGCGTAAAGCCATCGTGGTCACGAACGAATGCTTTCCAAACATACACGTCCTGCTGCACGATCTCCTTGCCGCCATTGGCTTTTCCATTCCATCCTTCAAAAGGATCGGTAGTCTTGAAGATAAGCTGTCCCCAGCGGTCGAAGATGTAAAGCTCGAAGTGGTTCACATCGATGCCGATGCCTTTTACGTTCCAAACGTCGTTCAATCCGTTCACATCCCCAGGAGTGAACGCATTGGGCGCGAACACTTCAAAATCGGGCTTGATGCAAATAACGTCGTCGAGTGTATCAGCACAATTGTACTGGTTGTCAGCGATCAGGCGCACAGTATAGCAGCCGCTGTCCTTGTAATTGAACACAGGGTTTTGCAGGCTGGAAGTAGAATTAGCGAGGTCGCCGAAGCTCCAGCTCCAAGTATTGGCTCCGCCGGTGCTCAGATCAGTAAAGGTGATGATGGGGTTCAGTACCGTAGTGGGCTGCGGTGAAGCGCTGAAGGCCGCCGTTACCTGCGGGAACACTTCCACCCAGTTGGGCTTGGTGAAGGTGGCGGTGCAGCCGTTGTTATCGATCACCGTAAGCGTTACCGTGTAAAGTCCGGGAGCGGTATAGCAATGCTTGGGGCTTGCTCCGCTGCCATTGCTGCCATCGCCGAAGTTCCAGGAGTAATTGCTGATGTTCGCCGAAGTGTTGCTGAAGGTGACGCAGAGCGCTACGCAGCCGCTGCTGTCGCTGCCGGTAAATACGGCCGAGGGCAATACAGGTATGCTGAGCGCCGCGGTGTTCGACGCAGTACATCCGTTGGCATCGCTAACGGTAATGGTATACGTGCCCGCGGTTACGCCGGTAGCCGTTTGAGTGTTCTGGCCATTGCTCCACAGGTAAGTATAAGCGCCTGTTCCGCCGCCTGCCGTGCAGGTGATAGAACCGGTGGTGGTGCAGGTCACGTTATTGGCACCGCTCTGAACGGTAACCGCCGTGGGTTGAGTAACAGTAGCAGTAGCCGTTTGTGTACATCCGTTGGCATCGGTAACAGTAACAGTATACGTTCCGGCAACAAGACCTGTTGCGGTGGCCGTTGCCTGCGTGTTGTTCCATGAATAGGTGAGGGCACCTGTTCCGCCGCTGGCCGTTACGCTGGCGGTTCCGTTGCTGCCGCCATTGCAGGAAGTAATGGTTCCTGAAGCAGCCGCGTTGATAGCTGTGGGTTGAGTGATGGTTACGCTTCCTGTTACCGTACATCCCGCGTTATCGGTAATAGTGAAAGTATAGCTGCCTGCTTGCAGGCCGGTAGCGGTTTGCGCGTTCTGAGTGTTGTTCCAGGTGTACGTGTAAGGTGAAATGCCTCCGTTAGCGCTGGCGGTTGCGGTTCCGTTGGATCCGCCGTTGCAGCTTACATTAACCACAGTGGAGCTTTGTGTCATGCTGGCTGCTACTACTACAGCTGCAGTTGCCGTTTTTGTACAGCCGTTCGCGTCAGTAACAGTTACAGTATAATTACCTTGTCCAAGGCCTGTTGCCGTAGAACCGGTTTGACCATTGTTCCAGGAATAAGTGTAAGAGCCCGTGCCGCCTGATACAGTAGTAGTAGCCGAGCCTGTGCTGCCGCAGCTGGCATTTACGCCGGTAGCGTTCGCCACAAGCGCTGTGGGTTGTGTGATGGTTACAGTAGCGGTCTTGGTACAAGCGTTTGCGTCGGTTACCGTTACAGTATAGGTTCCTGCAACAAGGCCTGTTGCCGTTGCGGTAAGCTGACCGTTGTTCCAGGAATAAGTATAGTTCGTTGTTCCGCCTCCGGCTGTTACCGTAGCGCTGCCGTTATTGCCTCCGTTACAGCTTACGTTATTGCCTGTAGCTGTTGCGGTAAGCACCGCGGGCTGCGTAATGGTAAAGCTGGTGGTCTTGGTACATCCCGCCGCGTCAGTTACGGTCATGGAGTAATTACCTGCCGCAAGGTTGCTGATGCTGGTAGCGCTCTGGCCGGTTGACCATGAATAAGTATAGGGATTTGTTCCGCCGTTCACACTCGCGCTGGCTGAGCCTGTTCCGCCGTTGCATTTTATGTTCACCACATTGGCCGAAGCGTTGATGGCCGGGTTAATGGTAAGCGCTACAGTGGTACTCGCGGTAGCACTGGTGGCATCGGTAACAGTAACGGTATACGTTGTATTTACAGTAGGGCAGGGATTGATAGTAGCGGTAATGGCGCCGGTGTTCCAGGAATAAGTATAAGGGCCGGTACCTCCTGAAGGTGTCGCGGTAATGTTCTTACAGCCGCCGGGACAAACGCTTCCGCCCACAGCGCCTACGGAGAAACTGCAGGAAGTGATCACGAAATTATCCACGTGCAGCCACCTCCAAACACCGTTAACACTTACAGAAATATACTGTCCGTTATTGGGTGCGTTGAAAGTTACGGTGCGCTGGTTCCAGATGTCGAGGGTAGGAACGGGGCCGTTGTAAATGATGGTGCCCTGTGCGTTGTTGGTGGTTGAAAGGCCAAGTACGCAGGGAGGCGCGGGAGGGTACGAACTGTTTCCTTTGTCCCAAAAAGTGATCTTATAGCATTGGCCTTGTGTAAGGGGCGCGCTCAGTCGCATAGTGAAAGCGTCGGTATAACCGGCAAGTCCTACAAACCAGTTGCCGTTCTGAGGTACTCCGTAAGGGCAGGTGGTGCCCATGATATCCAATTCATTGGCGCCGCCATAGCCCACCGAGTTCGACATTTTGGTGGTGAAGGTACCGTTGGGAAGGTTATAGTCGCAGGGGTTGGCGGTGTTCACCTCAAAATTTCCGTTCAGGAAAGTTTGGGAAAAACCCTGGTTAAAAATTACAAACGAAACAAGGACTAGTACCTTTCTGATCATTGGGAATGTTTTTCAGAATCCTGCAAAATTAGCGACTTATACGCTGGGTGCCAAAAAACAGTTCCATTTTCCAACCCCTTAATTCGTACCTTCGTCCGGTTTTTAACGATTTTAGTCTAGAATGTCGAATATAGTTGCCATCGTAGGACGTCCGAATGTGGGTAAATCAACCCTTTTCAACCGCCTTACCGGCGCCCGAAAAGCCATCGTAGATGAAACGGCAGGGGTGACCCGCGACCGTCATTACGGTCATTGCGAATGGAACGGCCAGGAATTTTCGGTGATCGATACCGGCGGCTATGTGCATGGTTCCGATGATATTTTCGAAGAGGAGATCCGCAAGCAGGTGGAACTGGCCATCGACGAGGCCAACGTGATCCTCTTCATAGTGGATGTTACAGAAGGCATCACTCCGCTCGACGAGAGCGTGGTAGCCATGCTTCGCGTTGCCAAAAAGAAAATATTTCTCGTTGCCAATAAGGTCGATAATAATGAGCGTATCTCCTTAGCCGCCGAGTTCTACGGGCTGGGCCTTGGAGAGGTTTACAATATTTCTTCTATGAACGGCAGTGGTACCGGCGACCTGCTCGATGATGTGGTGAAGGCTTTTGATCCGGTAGAAAAGATCGAAAGGCTTGATATACCGAAGTTCGCCATTGTAGGCCGCCCCAATGTTGGCAAATCTTCATTGGTGAACGCCCTGCTTGGAGAAGAGCGGAATATTGTAACGCCCGTAGCGGGAACCACCCGTGATTCTGTTAACTCGCATTACAAGGCTTATGGGCACGAGTTCCTTCTCATTGATACCGCTGGTATCCGCAAGAAGGGTAAAGTACACGAAGACCTGGAGTTCTATTCGGTGATGCGTTCCATTCGTGCCATCGAGGACAGCGATGTGTGCATACTCCTCATCGACGCCGCAACAGGCATTGAGGCGCAGGACCTCAATATTTTTCACCTGGCGGTGCGTAACCGCAAAGGCATTGTTGTGCTGGTAAACAAATGGGACCTGGTAGAAGGTAAGACCACACTCACTACCAAAGAGTATGAGGAGAAAGTACGGGAGAAGACCGCGCCTTTCCGCGATGTGCCTATCGTGTTCATTTCGGCGCTCACAAAACAACGTATCAAAAAGGCCATCGAAGTGGCGGAGAAGGTATACCACAATCGTAACAACAAGATACCTACGCGGAAGCTGAACGATGTGATGCTGCCGCTGGTCGAAAACTATCCTCCGCCTTCCATCAAGGGTAAGGACATTCGCATCAAGTTCGTGACCATGCTTCCCACCAAAAATCCGAACATTGCTTTCTACTGTAACCTGCCCCAGTACATCAACGAATCCTATCGTCGTTTCCTGGAAAATAAGATCCGTGATAACTTCGATTTCGAAGGGGTGCCGATCGAGATCATACTCAAGAAGAAAACCTAAGAGATATTTAACAAAAAACCCGGAGTTTATCCGGGTTTTTTGTTGGTTATAAGTAGTTTAAAGTCAGGCCATTACAGCTTCCTTCTTCATTTTAACATCGAAGGCCTTGGTAAAGGCATCAACGAGGTCTAGTTTCTCCCATCCAAAGGTGTCGTATTTCTTGCCATTCACTTCCACTTTTCCGGGGGTCCTGCCCATGTGTCCGTAAGAAGCGGTGAGACCATAAATGGGGTTCTTCAAACCGAAGCGTTTTACGATCGCGCTGGGGCGCATATCAACGAGCTTCGCAACGCGTGCCGCGATCTCGCCATCGCTCAGTTTTTTGCCATCCTTGCCGCGTGCTTTTCCTGAACCGTACGTGTATACATAAAGTCCAACGGGCTGCGCCACGCCGATGGCGTAAGCTACCTGTACCAGCACCTCGTCAGCCACTCCGGCCGCCACCAGGTTCTTGGCGATGTGACGGGTAGCATAGGCTGCCGAACGGTCAACCTTAGAAGAATCTTTTCCTGAAAAAGCACCGCCGCCATGCGCGCCGCGGCCACCGTAAGTATCAACGATGATCTTCCTGCCGGTAAGTCCGGTATCACCGTGAGGGCCTCCGATCACGAACTTGCCGGTAGGGTTCACATGGTACTTGATATCGTTGCCGAACAGTTTCTTGACACGGCTGGGGAGTAATTTCTTAACGCGGGGAACAAGGATGTTGATCACATCCTCCCTGATCTTCGCCAGCATTTTGGAGTCATTATCAAAATCATCGTGCTGGGTAGAGAGCACAATGGTCTCTATCTTTTCGGGCTTGCCTTTGTCGCTGTACTGGATCGTAACCTGCGATTTGGCATCGGGCCTGAGGTATTTCATTTTCTTGCCTTCCCTGCGGATCACTGCCAGCTCTTTCAGCAGCAGGTGCGCGATCTCGAGGGGAAGCGGCATATAATTATCGGTCTCGCGGCAGGCGTAACCGAACATCATGCCCTGGTCGCCGGCGCCCTGGTCTTCTTCCTTCGAACGCTCCACGCCCTGGTTAATGTCAGAGCTCTGTTCATGAAGCGCGTTAAGGATACCGCAGGAAACGGCGTCGAACTGGTATTCCGATTTGTTATAACCGATCTTGTTGATCACCTCGCGGGCGATCTTCTGTACGTCTACTTTCGATTTCGCAATGTCGTTGCATTTGATCTCGCCGCCTACCACTACAAGTCCGGTGGTAACGAATGTTTCGCAAGCCACTTTCGCGTTGCCGTCGTAGGTCAAAAATGCGTCGATGATAGCGTCAGAGATCTGGTCCGCTACTTTGTCAGGGTGTCCTTCTGATACGCTCTCGGAAGTGAATAAGTATGCCATCGTTTCTAGTTTTTAAATGGGGTGGCTAAATTACAATTATTCTATTAATTGGAAAAGCAACTGCCTACTGCTTACTGCCTACTTTGTTAACTTTTTGAATACATCCTCTAACTTCTGCTCTTCCTTGGTCATGGAAAGCACCGCCGCATTGCTCTTTACAGCGAACTGAAAAACGTCTGATCTTACATCTGTATCGTTGGCGGTAATGATCTGCCAGGTATTGCCATTCACAAGGCGCACATCTTCCACACCCGGTATTCCCTTGAGGTCGGCCGCCTTCATCTCCCTGTCGAACTCCACAGTGATCACCTGTCTGCTGTCGCTGCCCTGGCGTATGTTCTGTGTACGGTCGTCGGCTACGATCTCGCCTTTGTTGACGATGATCACCCGGTCGCAAATGGCTTCCACCTCTTGCATGATATGAGTGGAGAATAGTACAGTACGTTTCTTTCCTATTCTTGAGATAAGCCCGCGGATCTCCGCCAATTGGTTGGGATCAAGGCCGGTGGTAGGTTCATCGAGGATCAACACCCTGGGCTCGTGGATGAGCGCTTGTGCCAGTCCTACGCGCTGACGGTACCCTTTGGAGAGCGCGCCTATCTTCTTCTTTTGTTCCACCTGTAAGCCGGTAGTCTCTATCATGGCCTCGATGCGTTCCTTTTTATTGGGAAGCTTATGAAGGCCCGCGATGAACTCCAGGTATTCCTTCACATACATATCAAGGTAAAGGGGGTTGTGCTCCGGTAGGTAACCCACGTTCTTTCTCACCTCCATGCTCTGCTCCACAATATCGAAGCCGCAAACCGAAGCCTGCCCCGATGTTTGTGGGATGAAGCAGGTAAGGATCTTCATCATGGTGGACTTACCCGCGCCGTTCGGACCCAGGAAACCCACGATCTCGCCGGTGCCTATTTCGAACGACACGTTGTTGAGCGCTTTTTGCTCCCCGTAAACCTTGGTGATATTGCTGACCTTGATCGACATGCTTGCATGCGAAAATACTACTTTTGCTTTGCATGCAGGGCACGATACTTAAATCAACAGGAAGCTGGTATACAGTGATCGCCGACAATGGGGAGAAACTGGAATGCCGCATCAAGGGCAAGGTCCGCCTGGAAGGCATCAAAGCCACCAACCCTGTGGCGGTGGGCGACCGGGTGGAGATAAGCCTGGAGACCGCCACCATTTCGGCCATCCTTCCCCGCAAGAACTATATCATCCGAAAGGCGACGAAGCTTAGTAAGCAAAGCCATGTGATCGCGGCCAATATTGACAGGGCGTACCTGTTGGTAACGCTGGCTTTTCCAAAGACCTCCACAGGGTTCATGGACCGTTTCCTGGCAACGGCCGAAGCGTACCGCATTCCCGTAACGATCTTGTTCAACAAGATGGACATCTATACCGAAGAGGGAAAGGAAGAGGTAGGGCGCCTCAAAAAGATCTACGAGACGATAGGGTATGAATGTCACCTGATCTCGGCACTGGAGAAAAAAGGCTTGGCTTTTCTTAAGGAGGAGATGAAAGGTAGGATCAGCCTGGTGTCAGGACATTCAGGAGTTGGCAAGTCCGCCTTCATCAATTCATTGGAGGAAGGCCTTGGGCTGAAAACAGGTGAGCTGAGCGAAGCGCACGCCAAAGGAATGCATACTACCACGTATGCCGAGATGTTTGCGTTGAGCAATGGAGGTTACGTGATCGATACTCCTGGCATCAAGGAGTTTGGGATGTTTGATGTGCAGAAGAACGAGCTGAGCCATTTCTTTCCTGAGATATTCGCGAAAGCGAGGGAATGCAAATTCTCCACCTGCCTTCACGTGAACGAACCTAAATGCGCTGTGATCGCGGCGGTAGAAGCGGGCGAGATCGCCGCTTCACGTTATTATACCTACCTGGGAATTATGACAGGGGAGGAGCTTGATAAGGAGTACGATAACTAGGCTTCGACTCCGCTCAGCCTGACTGCATTGTCGCCCTGAGCGTAGTCGAAGGGTTAACGGTTTACAAAAAGTTTCTCCGTCTTCGTTCCGAACGACGTTCTTACTTCCGCAAAATAAATTCCTGCCGGCTGCCGGCTGAGGTCGATATTGAAATGACCATTGCCATTCGTTTCCTCCTTCAGTGAGCTTACTTTTTCGCCCACCACATTATAGATGCTCAGTTCAACAGGTGTAAATCCGCTGGTGTTCACATCGAGCTGGAACATTCCTGTGGAGGGGTTGGGATAAATGCCGATGCTGCTGGCGGGAAGGCTTTGCTCCTTGCGGTCGGTTGTAGGGCTCAGGGGACTTTCCCAAACACCGCGTCCATAAGTGGCTGCCCTTATCTTGCCTGATCCGTAATGGATCTCGAGTTCAAAGATCATCACGTTAGGCATGTTCGTGTTGAAGGATTGCCAGGCGCCGGTATTGTTGTCCATGTAGTACACGCCGATGTCGGTACCGCAATACACCGCATCGTTCAGCGAGTTGTTGTCATACACAATGCAGTTCACAGGGACGTTGGGCAGCGTGCCCGAAATATTGGTCCAGCTTGTTCCGCCATTGGTGGTCTTATACACTTTCTGCCCTGCACTGTAGCCTGAGAATACCGCATAGGCCACATCGGGGTTCTTTCCCGAAACGGCAACATAGGTAAGTGAATTGCTCGTAACCGGCAGTGTGCCGGTAATGTCGGTCCAGGTGGTACCGCCTACGGTTGTTCTCCATATTTTGACATAGGAGGCCGCGTAAATATAGTTGGGGTTGGAAGGGGCTATTGCGAGGGAGTACAGCGAAGTGCCGCTGAGGCTGGTAGAGATGGGAGTGAAGGAGGTTCCGCCATTGGTGGACCTGCTCACATCATTGGTTCCTACAAAAAGTGTTTGGGGGTTGCTGGGATGCATGATGAAAGGGGTGGTCCAGTGGCTTCCGCCCGCTGGAATGCTGGTCCAGGTAGTGCCTCCGTCGGTAGTCTTCCTGAAGTTTCCGTACTGCGAAGAGATGTAGGCGATCTGTGAATTGGTATAATCCACAACACATTCCATTCCGTCGCAGCAGCCTACGCCTTTCCAGGCACCGGCAGTAAGCATACTGCTGCCATTGTCCTGGGCACCGGCATAAACGATCCCTGAGTTGGTTGCGGAGCAGCCCAGGCGGTAGAACTGTGTAATGGCAAGGCCGTTGGTAAGGTTTACCCAACTTGTTCCGGCGCTCGAGGTTTTATAAAAGCCGCCGTCGCTACCGTTCATAAGAGTTTTGCCGTTAGGCAGGAATTCGAGAGAGTGGTTGTCAGGATGCAGCACAGTATTGGTCACCGTTGTCCAGGAGGTGCCTCCGTTGATGGATTTGCACATGCCTGATCCCGCGCACCAAACTTCCTGGGCATTGGTGGGCGATACCGCTAGTATGCAGTCGTAATATCCGTAGAAGCTGGCATTGGCAGTGGCTCCCGCTGTCCAGGTGGTGCCGGCATCGGTACTGCGGTAAAAAGTTCCGCCCTGCTGTAACAGGTAAATGTAACTGGGGTTCGCAAGCGTTGTCTCGATGTTAAGCCTTCCAAATTGTACAGGGGCCGAAGCTATCACATTCCATGTAGCACCGCCATCAGTTGAACGGAACACGCTGTCGGTCGCGGCATAAACTGTATTAGGATTGCCCGCGTTGAACTCGATATCGTCGATATAACCGGCCTTCACTAGGGTCCAGCTGGTGCCACTGTTGGTGGTACGCCACACTCCATTACTCGCAGCCGCGAGCAGTATCGCGGGATTGTTAGGATTGATGAGAAGTCGGTGGATGATGTTATTGCCGGCAACAGAATAGTTAAGACCCGTGTTTACCCAGGTAACTCCTCCATTGATCGACTTGATCACCCCGGTGCTGTAGGTGCCGCCCCAGAAGATCTTATAGTTGTCGAAATAGGTATAACCAAAAGGATCGCCGGTAGCGGCATAAATGATATTACCGTTTGAAGGATCTACAGCAACGTCGGCTACGCTCATGGTAGGCATATTGCCATTGTATTCGGTCCAGGCTGCCCCGCCATTATTGCTTTTCCAAATTCCTCCCCCTGATGTTCCTACCCATATCTTATTGGTATCAGAAGGATCATAAGTAATGCTGTTCACCCTTCCTAAGCCAGTATAGAAAAGGTTGGCGGTGAGGTTGGGTCCCAGTGGGCTCCAGTTGCCGGCGGCTGTATTGATGCTGCCGTTCTTGCCCGCGCTGGCGCGCTCTGCCATCAATGCTTCGTAAGCAGCACCCTGGTTAAAGGGTTTACCGGTAGGGTACACCCTCGGCTCCATAAACGCTTCCCAGCGCCTGAACTGTGTATAGTCATCGTCCCAGCGGTTGCTTTCCCTGTCCTTGTAATAGTCGTTGAAGGCCTTCTGAATATCGTAGAAGGTGGCGTTGGGATCGGCCTTAATGCCTTTGGCCCATTCCTGGGCGTTGATGTTAATAGTGATGAATGCGCTGAATACGGCGAGGAGTGCGAATGTTTTTTTCATAGTACCTGGGCTTGGTAGAACCAAAAATAGGGTTTCAGAACTTAAAAGACAAATCCACACCGATTTTTATATTTTTATCCTTTGTATGAGAGCGGTCATCCAAAGGGTAAGTTCAGCTTCCGTGAGTATAGGTGGAAATGTACGTTCTTCCATCGGCAGCGGATTGCTGGTACTGCTGGGTATTGAAGAGGCCGATACGAACGAAGATGTTGAATGGCTTCTCGCCAAGATATGCCAGCTCAGAATATTTAATGATAACGCGGGAGTAATGAACCTTTCGCTGAAAGAGACTGGTGGGGATTTGTTGGTGGTCTCACAATTCACCCTGCATGCCCTCACAAAAAAAGGGAACCGTCCTTCCTATATAAAGGCGGCTAAGCCGCCGGTGGCCATTCCGGTTTACGAAAGCTTTATTGCATTGGCAGAAAAAGAACTTGGAAAAACAGTGAAGACAGGTGAGTTTGGTGCCGACATGCAGGTGTCGCTGCTGAACGACGGCCCTGTTACCATTTTGATCGATACTAAGAACAAGGAATAAATGAAACTATCAGAAGCACAAAAGGCCGTTGACAAATGGATCAAAAAGTATGGGGTCCGTTATTTTTCGGAGCTCACCAACATGGCCATTCTTGCCGAAGAAGTGGGCGAGGTGGCCCGTATCATCGCACGCCAATACGGCGATCAAAGCCATAAAAAGAAAGATAAAAAGAAACACCTGGAGGAAGAATTAGCCGATGTGCTCTTCGTGCTTATCTGCCTCGCCAATCAAACAGGGGTGAACCTTACCGAAGCTTTTGAGAAGAACTTAGAGAAGAAGACGAAGCGTGATGGTAAGCGTCACAAAAAGAATAAAAAATTAAGGAATTAGGATTTGTTGGAGATTTAAATCCTAAATCCCAAATCCTTAATCCTAAATCAACTTTCTCTCGCCTGCTTCAGGAACAGCAACACGCTCAACCAATACTCCTTATTATCAGCGCTTGCTTTCCAAAGCGCCTTAGAGCCATGTTCGCCGTTGCCATTGGGTGTGAACTGCGTCTTGCTGCCCGACTTCACATCTTTTACCAGTTCGGTAAGTCCTGCCGCTTCGTTCTTTGAAGAGGTAACGAAAACAGGTTTGTCGAGGTTCTTGATGGCGTCTTTAAGTTTCAGTGTCTTTCCGAAGTATTCACCGGGACTGAAGGCAAGTACCGCGCTCACTTTATCGTTGGTAGTAGCGATCTTAAGTACAAGGGAAGCGGAGTAAGAGCTTCCCACCAAAATGATCTTCTCTTTCGTTTTGGTGCTCAGGTAATCGATGGCGGCAATAATGTCTTGTTCCGCGTCGAGGTAGGTAACCGCTTTCTTTTTCGCGTCAGCCGATTTAGCGGTCTCGTTTATCACTCCGTTAGAGGTATTGCCCGAACGCTGGTCGATGGCGAGGCAGTTAAAGCCAAGCTTGTTGAACTTCTTTGCGGTCTCCGAATACTCACCCCTGCTGGCGCCCGCCTGGTGGCAAAGTACCAGATAAGGCAGCGAGTCGTTAACGATATACTCGTCAGCGGTAATGGTTACGTCGTCTTTAGAGGGGAAGGTGATCTTTTTTTGCGCGATGGCTGCCGATCCTATGATAAGGGCAGGCAGGAGCAGAAGGAGAATTTTTTTCATGGTATCAAAATTAGTAAAATTTTCAAAGATTTTCCATCAATTACAAAATCCGGGCCATGGTTCGAATCGCTCACCATGACGAGGTTGTAGTCACCCTGAGCGGAGTCGAAGGGTTATGGTTTTTTAGGCATATCTAGCAGGGTGGTTACGGGATAATGATCGCTGAGCTTTTGCTGGATAGTATTGAACTCATAGCATTTCATTTTGGGGCTGTATAAAATATAATCGATACGGAAAGAAGGGAAGGGTCCCGCATAGGTTCTGCCCAGGCCGCTGCCGCTCTCAACAAACGCGTCGTTCAAACCGCCGGAAAGTGTGTGATATACATAAGACGCGGGAGTGTCGTTGAAGTCGCCGCAAACGATAATGGGATAAGGACATTGGCGCATATGTTCCGCCACCAGCGTGGCTTGTTCCGAGCGCTTCACAAATCCACGCTTCAGGCGCCTGAGAATGTTCTTGGAATGTTCCAGTTCCTCGGTCTCGGTATCCTGCGCTATGTCTTTTAAGAACTGGTAGTCGGAGCTGCTGAAGCGCACCGACTGCAGGTGCACATTGTAAACCCGTACCGTGTCATCATTTATCTTCAGGTCGCTGAAGATACAGGCATTGTTGTTCTTTGTGTTGAACAATATCTTGCCGCTGTTCACGATGGGCCAGGCGCTGAAGGTGGCGATGCCCCAATGGTCGGTACTTCGAACGGTGATGGTGTATTCCACGTCGTAGAACTTCGCTTTCTGGATCTTCAGCAGCGTATCGAGGTTACGGTTCTTCCCTGTTTCGGAATTGTAAAATTCCTGCAGGCAAAGAATATCGGGTGCCTCGCCGCCAATGAGTTCCAGCATTTTGTCGCGTGTGCCCTTGTCGCCCGACCAGTTATAAAGGTCGAAGAGGCGGGTGTTGTATGACATTACTTTGAGTCGTGTGGCTGAAGTGTACGCCGGCGCGCTGCCGGCGAAGCTCACCTGTACAAAGCTGCGCAGGGTCATCCATCCCGCCAGGATGATCACCAGCGAAATAAGCGCCCTCCACTTTAATTGTATGCCCCAGTAGATCACAAATAAAAGGTTGACGAGCACCAGGATAGGATAGCTCAGTCCGAAGAAGGCGATGTACCAGAAGTTCGCGGGGCTCACGTATGGCGCCAGGTAGGCTGCCAGCAGGCAGGCCGCGGCAATGTAATTTAGTACAACAAATATCCTGTTGATGATGATCATTTGTTCTTGTCGTTGCTCATTTTGAACAGCATGTCCTTTTCTTCCTTGCTCAGGCTTTCGTAGCCCGACTTCGATATCTTGTCAAGTATTTCGTCTACCTGCTGTTGCTTTTGCACCTTACTCATGTTATAAGCCTCGTCGCTTCTGCCGCGGCGGTGTGTCACGCGCATTTTTGTTTTTCCAACAGGGCGGAACAAGGAGGAGATGCCATTCAGTAAACGGCCCATGCCCAACGACATGTCCTTTCCCCTGCGCTGCTGCATCCCATATAGAACGCCAAAAATGGCCCCGCCGATATGCGCCACCTTGCCGCCTGTGTTGGAGCTGAGGTCGAGCAGCGAAGTAAGAACGAAAATAATAAGCGCAAGGTATTTTAAACGGATAGTTCCCATCAGGAATAATCCTACAGGATAATTGGGGATCACGGTGGCAATACTAACCGCAATGGCCATTACACCTGCCGAAGCTCCGATAAGAGGCCGGTAACCCAGGCTGGGATATAGATTATAAAGCGCAACGAACAACAGTCCGCCGCAAATACCTCCCAATAAGTAAACGCTTATAAGGCGCAGGCTATTCATGTATTCGGTAAAGATCCTTCCCATGAAATAGAGCATCAGCATGTTAAACACCATGTGCCAGAGGCCGGTGTGAAAGAACATATAGGTGATAAAGGTCCAGGGATGAGTGATGATGTCATCGGGCAAAGAAGGCAGTGCCAGCCAGGCGCCGAAGTCATATCCTCTTGACTCTCCGATAGCGATGGCCACGTTGGCGATAATAAAAATAGCCACGTTGATGATGATGAGCTTTATGGCTCCGTTCTCACCTTTTCTGAAAGCGTTTCTTAGATCTTGGGTGATGGACATTAGTAACGGTTTCGATTGCCTCTCCAGTACATGATAAGGAGAAACCCAAAGAGCATGCCGCCCAGGTGCGCGAAGTGAGCTACGTTGTCGCCGGGCTTATCAATAACGCCGGAAATAAGTTCTGTCATACCGTAGAAGAATACAAAGTATTTCGCCTTTACGGGAAGGGTAAAGAAAACATAAAGCAGGGTATTAGGGAAGCTGATCCCATAGGCAAGCAGGATACCGAATACCGCTCCTGACGCGCCGATCACGGTAGGCTCGTTGAGAAAATTGGTTCGAAATTGATTTACCAGTTCTAATGCCATGCTTCTGGCTTCCGCCACGTGCCCATCATTGGCTACCTGGATCATCCTGGCCGCGGCCTCTTTCACCACATCCATCCTGATCCCGTCGATTGTGCCGAAAAACGCAGTCAGCTGCCGTGGGTCCGGATCGCTTAGGTAATTGTCGATCCTTGACAACACCGGGCTGATCTCAAAATAATAGATAACGTAATGCGAAAGTGCCGCGCCTATGCCGCAAAAGAGATAGAATACCAGGAAACGTTTTGAGCCCCAGTAATTCTCCATCACACTGCCAAACATCCACAAAGCGAACATGTTCATAGCGATGTGCCAGATGCTGCTCGGGTCATGAAGGAACATATAGCTAATAAACTGGTAGGGCTTGAACTTGTCGGCCTCGAAATAGTGAAGGCCCAGGATGTCGGTGAGATAGATTTCTTGACGTGCCAGGAGGAGGGTAGCAAGAAAGAACAGCCCGTTAAGGATCAGTAGGTTCTTTACTACCGGCGGCAGGATCTGGAAACGTTGCGGTCTGTATTGCTCGTACATCAGTGCGTTAGTGGGTTGGTGTGTTAGTGTTTATGCGTATTCGAGCGTCCGAACGCGCGAAAACACTAACACTCTATTTTTTAAATCTCTTTTCCAGATCTTCTAAAGTAAATGTGCTCACCACGGGCCTGCCATCAGGCGCCGTATACGGCATACTGCAGGCAAATAATTCGTCAATAAGGCTGTTCATCTCCTGAGTGCCAAGCGGCTTGCCATTTTTGATGCTCATATTCCTTGCCATCGACCGGGCCAGGTTATCGCGCTTCTCCAGCTTCAGCTCGCTCAGGTTCTGCTTATAGCTTTCCATTAATTTCTCTAACAGAATTCCGGCATCGGCATTGCCAGCTTCCACGGGGATGCCCTGCACGCCGAACGTGTTACGGCCCATCTCGCTCATGTCGAAACCCAGTGCGTTGATGTCGTCAAGCAATTCTTTCACCAAAGCGAAATCGGCCGCGGGGAGCTCAATGGTCTTGGGAAACAATAATTGCTGTGAGGCTGAACGGTGTTTCTCCATCGAGGCGATGCAGCGTTCATATAAAATTCGTTCATGCGCGCCCTGCTGTTCGATGATCATAAAACCCGAGCGGATAGGGGAGAAGATGTATCTGTTGTGCAGCTGGAATGTACTGCGCTTGCTCTCTTCGTTCGTCTTTTCCCAGTCAGGATGTACGATCTTCTCCTGTGTAACTTCCTCTTCAGAATCGCTGGGAATGAACAATTTTTCCCAGTTCTCTTTATTGGAGCTCTCTATCGGCGAAGCGCTTTTCTTTTCTGTCTTGAAGGGATTGAAATCAGGGTTTACCTTAATGGTAGGCTGCTCGAGGATGGTTTTGTTCGACTTCAGCGGGATATCTACCAGGCTCATCTCCTGGTTGAAGTCGATGGTAGGCGCGATGTTGTACTGTCCCAGCGATTTCTTCACCACCGAACGCAGTATCGCGTAAATGGATTTCTCATCCTCGAACTTTATCTCGGTCTTGGTAGGATGTATATTGATGTCGATGCTCTTGGGATCCACCTCCAGGTCGAGGAAATAAGAAGGGAAACTGTCGGCAGGCAATATTTGTTCGTAAGCCGATTGTATAGCGTGGTTCAGGTAAGGGCTCTTAATGAAGCGCTGGTTGATGAAGAAGAACTGTTCGCCGCGTGTTTTGCGTGCGAACTCCGGTTTCCCCACAAAACCTTTGATCGTTATAATAGGTGTGGCTTCCTCCACGGGTACCAGGCGGTTATTGTAATTGGCGCCGAACACGCCCACGATGCGCTGCCGAAGCGCGCCTTTCTCTAAGTGGAACACTTCCTGGCCGTTATGGTGCATGGAGAATACAATGCCGGGATGCGGCAGGGCCACACGCTGGAACTCATCGATGATATGCCTCAGCTCCACCGGCTCGCTCTTGAGGAAGTTCCTCCGTGCGGGCACGTTGAAGAATAAGTTCTTGATAGAAAAAGAAGTTCCTACAGGACAGCTGCAGGCGCCCTGGCTTTTCAGCTGGCTGCCTTCAATGATGATCTGTGTTCCGGTATCGCTGTCGTGCTGCCTCGACTTCAGTTCCACCTGCGCGATGGCGGCGATGGAAGCCAGGGCCTCACCTCGAAAACCCTTGGTGCGGATATTGAAAAGGTCGTCGGCCTTCTTGATCTTGGAAGTGGCATGCCGCTCGAAGCTCATACGGGCGTCTGTTTCGCTCATGCCGCAGCCGTTGTCGATCACCTGAATGAGCGTTTTGCCGGCATCCTTTACTACCAAAGTTATCTCAGTAGCGCCGGCGTCAACAGCGTTCTCCAGCAGTTCCTTTACCGCTGAAGCAGGGCGTTGAATCACCTCGCCGGCAGCGATCTGGTTGGCTACTGAATCGGGAAGAAGCTGTATGATATCGGGCATAGGAGCAAAAATACAATTATTCGATTTACGAAGTGCGAATTACGATTGACGATTTTTGTTTACTTTGTCGGTTCAAATACTCCTTATGAAACTCAACATCGACCATACCGCCACTGAGCGCTTTATCCGCTACGCGAAGATCGACACACAGAGCGATCCTAACTCTCCCACATGCCCTTCCACCATGAAGCAAAAGGACCTGGGCAAGGTGCTGGTGGAGGAGCTGCTGGCCATGGGCATTAAGGACGCCCACCTGGATGAACACGGTTACGTGTACGCTACCATACCTTCCAACACTTCCAAAAAAGTACCGGTGATCTGCTTTTGCTCCCACATGGATACTTCACCCGATTGTACCGGCACTAATGTGAAGCCTGTTATTCATAAAAAATACGAGGGAGGGGATATTGTGCTGCCGGGCGACAAAGCCCAGGTGCTGAAGACAGCTGATCATCCGGAGTTGTTGAACCAGGTGGGAAATGATATTATCACTGCCGATGGCACTACGCTTCTCGGTGCCGACAACAAAGCCGGTCTTGCCGAGATCATGGACGCAGCCAATTTCCTGGTAAAACATCCTGAGTTGAAACACGGTACCATTCGCTTGCTTTTCACTCCCGATGAGGAGATAGGAAGGGGGGTGGATAAGGCGGACATGAAAAAGCTGGCCGCCGATTTCGGCTATACCATGGACGGCGAAACGCTGGGCCATATAGAGGACGAGACCTTTTCGGCCGATGGGGTATCGATCACGATTAATGGTTTCAGTACGCATCCCGGTTTCGCGAAAGACAAGATGCAGGGCGCCATCAAGATCGCTTCGGAGATCGTTGCTGCTTTACCTAAGAACAGGATCTCTCCTGAAACAACGGAAAACAAGGAAGGGTTTGTGCATCCCGTTGCAATGAGCGGTACTATTGAGAAGATGGTGCTTAAGTTCATTATCCGTGATTTTACCAGGGACGGACTCGTGGCACTTGAAGAGGAATTGAAAGCCATTGCCGCGGGAGTTCTTAAGAAATACGGCAAGGCAAGCTTCGAGTTTACTGTTACCGAACAGTATCGCAATATGAAAGAGGTGCTTGACAAATGTCCGCATGTAGTTGACTATGCCATTGAGGCCATTAGCAGAACAGGGGTGAAGCCCATTCGTTCCAGCATTCGCGGCGGTACCGATGGTTCCAGGCTTTCGTACATGGGATTGCCCTGTCCGAACATCTTCGCCGGCGAGCATGCCTTCCACGGCAAGCACGAATGGGTTTCTGTTCAGGATATGCATAAGGCTGTTGAGACGATTGTGCACCTCTGCATGATATGGGAAGAAAAAAACTGATCGTCATCCTGAGCGACCCTGAGCGAAGCGAAGAGGAGACGAAGGGCATGATAATTGCAAGGGCCAGCGCATGAAAAACTTATACCCCTTTTTTACGCTTCTTTTTTTGCCTTGTTTATTAAGCGCCCAACCTTTCCGGTACATTGCCAAGGGCTCTAAAGCGCAGAAGGATTCTATCAGGGACTTTAAGATAAAAGGCTACCGCGAATATGTGTCGATGACCGGCAGCTGGGATACGACCCGCTTTCTTAATACTATTATGGAGTACGACAAGAACGGGAACAACACACGCCAGTGGGTAATGGACAAACCTACGGGCAGGTCTGCCCAATGGACTTATAAGTTTGATGAGCAAGGGCGCCTTCTGGAACATATCAGTTTTTTTCCTGACTCCCTTACCCGCAACCAGCGTTTTGTACATGAGTTCGACAAAAAAGGTAACGAGATCGTGTCCATCACCGAGTCTTACGACAAGGGCAAGCTGATCGGGACTAAGAAGACGTTATATGACTACGACAGCAAGGGCCATTGTATTGAGATAAAGGATTACAATTATGAAGGCAAGCTAAACAATCATTACACATACAAGTATGATGAGGCCGGCAACAAAACAGAAGAGACGACGCATTACGGTGATAAGTCGTACACCCGCAAGGTGGACCGTTACGAGGACAGGGAAGAAGCGTATGGCCTTCCGATGGGAAGAGGTCATAGTGAGTATAAAAGGCAAGAGGTAAAGACAGTGCTTCACGAAGATGGTGGCTATACGCAAACCGACGAGTTCGGCAGCCGCACATTTACCAAGAAGGGCATCCTGCTTCATCGCACCGAAGGCAATTTTAAGACCCACTGGTTCGTATATACATTTTACCCTTAGGCGTTTCATTTCTTTGTTAATAAGTCCCTTTTCCGGGGATGGTCTCAAGCAGGGGCATTAGGTAATTTTAGAAAATTATTTTTCCCGTGAAGACCCGCATCAGTATCCTTATTTTCATTTCCGTTTGTTTGCTGGGTTTGTCGCCTGCCAGCAGGGATAACGATACTTTCCAACTTCAAGGTCAGAATACGCGCTGGGCCGATTCGGTGATGAAGACGCTCAGTCCTGATGAGCGCATCGCGCAGCTCTTTATGGTGGCGGCCTATTCCAACAAGGAGAAAGACCATGTGGCCAGTATTGATACGCTCATTAAGAAATACCGTATCGGAGGGCTCATCTTCTTCCAGGGAGGTCCGGTACGCCAGGCCATTCTTACCAATCATTATCAAAGCATTTCAAGGGTGCCGCTACTTGTTTCCATCGATGGGGAATGGGGGCTTGCCATGCGGCTCGATAGCACAGTACAGTACCCGCGGCAAATGAGCCTTGGCGCTATGGCCAATGATTCGCTTATCTATACTATGGGCAAGGAGATCGCAAGGCAATGCAAACGCCTTGGCATTCATGTGAATCTGGCGCCTGTGGCCGATGTGAACAACAACCCCCTCAACCCGGTGATCAGCAACCGTTCCTTTGGCGAGAACAAATACAAAGTTGCCGCCAAGGCCATCATGTATATGAAGGGCATGCAGGATGCCGGCGTGCTGGCCAACGCCAAACATTTTCCCGGTCATGGCGATACCGACAGTGACTCGCACAAAACCCTGCCTTCCATTACGAGCAGCAAGGAACGTATGGATTCGCTGGAACTTTATCCCTTCAAACAACTGATCGCCAATGGCCTTGGCAGCATGATGGTGGCGCATCTTTTTATTCCCGCTTACGATACCACTCCTAAAACCGCCTCCACACTTTCGAAAGCGGTGGTAACCGGTTTGTTAAAGGAGCAATTAGGATTTAACGGCCTGGTGTTCACCGACGCGCTCAACATGAAAGGCGTGAGCAAATACTTTGAGGCTGGCGTGGTGGATGTAAAGGCCCTGCTGGCCGGCAACGATGTATTGTTGTTCCCCGAAGATGTTCCTGTGGGTATTGCCGCCATCAAAAAGGCCATTGCCAATAAAGAGATCAGCCAGGAAGAAGTGGACGCGCGCTGCAGGAAGATTCTCATCGCCAAATCATGGGCAGGCCTTAATAATTACAAGCCGATCGAACTGAAGAACCTGGTGGAAGACCTCAATACCCCGCAGGCAAACCTTATCAATCGAAAACTGGTGGAAGCCAGCCTTACGGTGTTGCGCAACCGCAACGACCTACTCCCGCTTCGCAGGCTCGATACGCTGAAGATCGCTTCGCTTTCGCTGGGTTATAAAGATGTTCCATGCCGCTTCCAGTCGATGCTCAGCAATTACGCGCCTGTAGCACATTACGGTATCGATCGGGATGCCAGTCGCGCGGAAGCGGATACGGTCCTGAAAAAGCTTTCTGCCTATAACCTGGTGATCGTTGGTATCAACAATACCAACAACGTTCCCAAGAAAGATTTTGGGATCACCGCAGGTTCTGTGCGTGTGTTGAAGGAATTGATAAGGCGCAAGAAGGTGATCGTAGATGTTTTCGCCAATCCGTATTCTCTTGCCAAGCTCGACAGCATTGCTGCGGCCGACGCGCTCATTATGTCGTACGAAGACAACGACCTTACCGAAGAACTTTCAGCGCAGCTTATAGGCGGCGGTATCTGCGCCAACGGAGTATTACCGGTTTCAGTAGGAACAGATCTCCGGGCAGGAGAGGGGATCATCACCGCGGCGCCAATGCGTTTCAACTACACGCTGCCCGAAGATATAGGCATCGACTCCCGTAAATTGCAGCGCATCGACTCCATCGCGCTGGCGGGCATAACGGAGAAATGTTACCCCGGCTGCCAGGTATTGGTGGCGAAGAGCGGCAAAGTGATCTATAGTAAGTCCTTCGGTTACCATACCTATGAGAACAAGATCAGGGTGAAGGACGATGATCTTTACGATATCGCTTCCATTACCAAGATCACCGCTTCGCTTCCTTCGCTAATGACGCTCATGGACAAGAAGCAGCTAAGTATCGACAGTACGCTCGGCTATTACCTTCCGATGGCAAAAGGCTCGAACAAGGAGAAGATCATTATTCGTGAGATGCTGACACACCAGGCCGGGCTGCGTTCCTGGATACCTTTTTGGATGAGCACCGTGGTGAAAGGTGAATATGTGAAAGGAATTTATAGCACCACCCGCAGCGATTCCTTCCCAACAAGGGTGGCGGAAAAACTGTATATCAAAAAAGGATATTCCGATACTATTTACAAAAGGATCATCGCCTCCAAGATGGCTGACGAGCATAAATATGTGTACAGCGATCTGGGCTATTACATGCTTCAAAAGGTCATTGAGCAGAAAACGGCGATGCCGCTGGAACAGTACACAAAAGAAACTTTTTTCCGTCCGATGGGACTTTCAACAATGACCTATCGCCCCAGGGAACGTTTTCCGCTCAAGCGCATTGTGCCCACTGAGTATGATGTGAAGTTCCGTAAGCAGTTGGTGCACGGCGATGTGCACGACCAGGGGGCAGCCATGCTGGGAGGCATCGCGGGCCATGCGGGGCTTTTCAGCAACGCCAATGACCTGGCCATTTTCATGCAGATGTATTTACAAAGAGGGGAGTACGGCGGCCAGCGTTTTATCGACACCGCCACTGTGGGCGAATGTGTGAAGTGTCAGTACTGCAAAGACAATCGCCGTGGTGTTGGTTTCGACAAGCCTGAGACCGATCCCAAGAAGGACAGCCCGGTATGCAGCTGCGTTTCCTATTTAAGCTTTGGCCATTCCGGATTTACCGGTACGCTGGCCTGGGCCGATCCTGAAAATCAACTCGTTTACATTTTCCTCTCTAACAGGGTCTACCCTGATCCGGAGATCAATAAGCTCGTAAAGTCGGGGATACGGTCGAAGATACAGGAAGTGATCTACGATGCGGTGAAGTAGTGAGTGCTATTTGCTCACTGACTTAAGCGCTTCATTGTATAAGCGCTCATAAAGCGGCAATATCTTACTGATGGAAAATTTTTCAGCTTGTACCAAAGCGTTCGCCTTAAAGGTGGAAAGTGTTTTCTCATCCTTCAAAATAGAGATGGCGTTCTTGGCCATATCATCTACATCGCCCACCGGGCTGAGATAACCAGAGAAGCCGTGGGTATTTACTTCTGGGATACCTCCTGAGTCGGTTGAAATAACAGGAACACCAGCGGCCATCGCCTCCAACGCGGCAAGGCCGAAGCTTTCAGTTTCTGAGGTAAGCAGGAAAAGATCAGCGTGTGGCAATACCCTTTCAGGATCTGCAATTTTTCCGAGTGATTTGATGTCACCACAGGTATCCAGTTCGCGGCAAAGTTTTTCAATGTTATTGCGTTCCGGTCCATCGCCTACCAGCACAAGCTTTGAAGGTATGACCTTTCGTATCTTGTTGAAAACACGAAGTACATCTTCCACACGTTTTACTTTTCGGAAATTGGAAACGTGCATTAATACCTTTTCTCCGTATGGCGCATAGAGTTTCTTTTGCTCAGGATGTTCGTTTTTGTATTCATCAAGGCAAATAAAATTCGGGATCACCTGGATGTCTTTATTAATGTGGAAGTATTTATGAGTATCGCTCTTCAGGCTTTCTGATACAGCAGTTACAGCATCACTTTGATTGATGGCGAATGTGATCACCGGTTCAAAAGAAGGATCCTTGCCGAGCAGGGTGATATCAGTACCGTGAAGTGTAGTGATATAAGGGATATAAATTCCCTGTGACCGAAGGATCTCCCTTGCCATGTAAGCGGCGGAAGCATGGGGGATGGCATAATGAACATGAAGCAGATCGAGCTTTTCGTGCTTCGCTACATCCACCAGTTTGCTTGACAGTACCAATTCGTAAGGCTGGTAATCGAACAAGGGATAATCAGAAACGGCTACTTCGTGGTAGTGCAGGTTTTCGGAGAAGTCGCCGAGGCGCACTGGCCTTCCATACGTAATGAAATGTACCTGGTGACCCTTGGCTGCGAGCGCTTTTCCGAGTTCGGTTGCGACCACGCCGGAACCGCCAAAAGTGGGGTAGCAAACAATACCGATCTTCATATTGTACGAAGATACGAATACGGTATTATACAGCTATAGGCCCTAAAACCCTTCAAAACACTCAGATTTGCCCTTAATGCAACTATTCAAGAGGTTTTTACATCTGTATATCAGTTAATTTCTTGCTATCTTTATAAATAATATCAAAGAATGAGGCCCCTCTACAAATTTTCATTCCTTTTCGCAACACTTTCCCTTTCCCTGCTGAGCTTCCATGCCGAAGCACAAAGCAGCGGCACATCTACTTATAAACGTCCCGACGGCGGCTGGAACCTGATGAGGCCTTTCGACCAGAAAGCCTTTATCAGCAACTACGGTCAGTACGAGGGTAAGGACGGCAAACGTAACTCAGCCATTCTTTACGGTGTGAACGATGCCGGCGCGCAAATGTATTTCAACAGCACCGGCATGACCTTTCGCTTCGACAGCATCCGTGCTGAAGTAAAGCAAGAGAAACCCGGTAGAGAAGAGAAAGAAGAAGGTGAAGAGAGGGAGATGACCTTCAAAGAATATTTTGTGCGCATGAACTGGAAAGGCGCTACCACTCAAAAGGTGGAAGTGGCCGAAAGGACCCGCGACTATTTCAACTTCTGCGATCCCCGTAACGAAAAGAGCAGCATCGATTTTATTCCCGGCTTTAAGAAACTTATCTACAAGAACCTTTACCCGAATGTGGATGCTGAATATACTTTCCATGAGAAGGGCGGCATCAAATACATCCTTATCCTGCATCCCGGCGCTGACCTCAGCAAAGTGGTGATGGATTACTCAGGCGCAAAGGGAATGTACATTGATGGTGCCGGCAATCTTCAGATAGAAACCGCCATGGGCAATATTGTCGACCATGCGCCCTACAGTTATTTTGAGGATGGCGAAAAGGTGAACTCTCGTTTCAGTCTGAATGGCAACAATGTTAGCTTCAGCATTGATCTCACTGCAAATCAACAATCGAAAATCAAAAATCAAAAATTGATAATCGATCCCTGGACAGTAAACCCCAACTTCCCCCAGAACAACAAGGCCTACGACATCATGAAGGATGGCAACGGTAACATTTATGTTTTCGGCGGCAAGAACCCTTATCTCTTAAAGAAATACGACAACCTCGGAAACCTCATATGGACCTATACCAGTGCCATGACCGGCTGGTACGGCGACCTGGCGGTACATCCCGGTGGCGATTCTTACATCACCGAAGGCTACAGCGCGAGCAACGCTTTCGGAAGGATCGCGAAAGTGAACAATGCAGGTGTGCAGCAGTGGCAGCAGCAGTACAACGCTCTCGAGTTCTGGAGCCTTGCCTTTAACTGCGCCAATACAGTGCTCACAGTGGCAGGCGGAGTAGGGCAGGGGAAAACATCAACCGTTAACCTCGGTACCGGCGGTGTAACTTCCACCATTACTTTTTGTCCGAACGGCGAGACCCGCGGCATGACGCAGGCGCCTACAGGTAATTTCTATCACTATTGTATCTCAGGCGCGAACGCCATCTATTCGCTCACTTCCGCTGCCGCGGTGGTGTGGAATACCCCCAGCGGTTTCACCAATGGCTATGGCACACCTTCTTACAACAACAGCTACAGCACTGCTGATGCAGGCTATAACGGCATCGGCTGCAGTAACCAGTACGTTTACTCCATCAATGGTTTAACGCTTAACCAGAAGAACATCACCACCGGCGCTACGGTTACCACCGCGGCGATCCCCGGCGGAGTGCTCACCGGTAATGGCGGCGTGTTTGTTGACGCTTGCGGTAGCGTATATGTAGGCTCTCAAACGCAGATACATAAGTACGGCACCAACATGGTGCTTGCTTCTTCCACTGCTGCTCCCGGCGCTGTATATTGCCTGGCTAACGGTGTAGGTGCCGGCGACGTGCTGGCCTGCGGAAATACTTTTATCGCCTCGGTGAACATCGCGGGCATTTGTCCCTTTAACCTTACCATTAACATGACCACCACCGGTGGCTGCGGCAGCGGCTCGGGAACAGCTACAGCAAGTGTAAGCGGCGGTTCAGGTGCTTATACCTATAACTGGAATACCGGCGCCACCACCACTACCATTTCCAATCTTACTTCAGGAACTTATACCGTAAACGTTACTGACGCGCTCAGCTGTGTGCCCTTCAGCGCTACGGTGAGCATCTCTTCAGGTGCAGGTCCCACTGCTACCATTACCAATTCAAGCAACGCTACCTGTGCGCAAGCGGGCAGCGCAACAGTGTCGGGTAGCGGCGGAACAGGAACATTAACTTACTCATGGAGCGGTAGCGGACAAAGCACTTCTACCGCAACAGGCTTAACGGTGGGAACTTATACGGTTACCGTTACCGACCAGGGCGGCTGCAGCAAGACCGCGACTGTAAACATTACAGGTACCTCAGGCCCCAACGCTTCTGTAACCAATATCATCAACGCCAACTGTAACTCAACGGGAAGCGCTACCGCAAGCGGAACGGGTGGTACCGGCTCCTATACTTATTCATGGAGTTCGGGCGGACAAACTACGCAAACGGCAACGGGCTTAACGGCCGGAACCTATACGGTTACGATCACTGATAATATCGGCTGTTCAAAATCTACTACTGTCGCTATTACGGGTTCCGCGGGACCCACTGCTTCGGTCACCAATATTAACAACGCCAACTGCGCCACTACTGGAAGCGCCACCGCTTCGGGTACAGGCGGAACAGGCTCCTATACTTATTCATGGAGCGCGGGCGGACAAACCACGCAAACGGCTACCGGTCTTACCTCGGGAAATTATACGGTCATCATCACTGACAATAACGGATGCTCACAAAGCGCTACAGTGAACATCACCGGCGCGCCCGGTCCTACCGCTTCTGTTAGCGGTTCTACCAATGCCACTTGCGCTGCTGCGGGTAATGCAACGGCAAGCGCCGTGAACGGCAACGGCTCCTATACTTATTCGTGGAGCGCAGGCGCACAAACCACACAAACCGCAACCGGTCTTAGTGCCGGAACTTATACCGTAACTGTTACCGATGCGTTCGGATGTACAAGCACAGCCACTGTGACCATTACAGGTTCTGCGGGTCCTTCCATTTCTTCGGTGAACCCCACTAACGTTCTTTGTAATGGTGGTTTCACCGGCAATGCCACTGCCAATGCCAGTGGAGGCACAGGAACACTTACTTACGTTTGGAACAACGGACAGAGCACTGCGAACGCTACCGGGCTTTCAGCGGGAACATACACCGTGGTGGTGAGCGATGTAAACGGCTGTACCAGTACTTCAACAGTTATTATTACCGAACCGCCTGTGCTTAACGCGCAAGCACTGGGAACTGTTACTTGTTCGGGTCAATTGGCCACAGCATCTGTTTCAGGTGCCGGCGGAACAGGTGCTTATAACTATCTCTGGAACAACGGACAGGCTGCTCAAACAGCCACCGGCCTTACCAACGGAACGTATACCGTAGTGATCACCGACGCCAATAGTTGTACTGCATCCGCTACAGCACAGGTGAATGCCAATGCCAATCCTTCGGCAGTGTTTACCGGTATTGATACCGCTGGCTGCGAACCGCTTTGTGTTACTTTCAATAACGCCACTGCTAACATCGTTACCTGGTCATGGAACTTCGGCGACGGAAGCACCGGCACAGGCGCTACGCCCAAGCATTGCTATACATCGCCCGGAACCTACAGCGTAACGCTTACTGTTACTGATAATAACGGTTGTACCGGCACCTTCGCTAAGAACAACTGGATACAGGTATACCCGCAAACAAAAGCGGCCTTTACAGCCGGCCCGCAGCCCACAACAGTGTTGAATCCTACCATCTTCTTTACCGATAAATCGCTGAACGCAACTTCATGGAACTGGAGCTTTGGTGATATTCTTAACTCCACCTCCACACTGCAGAACCCCAGCTTTAATTACAAAGACAGCGGATGCTATGCGGTGCAGCTCATCGTTGATAATCAATACACCTGTCCCGATACAAGCGATCAGCAGGTATGTATCCTTGGCGACTACGAGCTGTTCGCGCCCAACGCCTTCACCCCTGACGGCAGCGGTCTTAACGACGTGTGGAACGTGAAAGGCATCGGCATCGATCCGAACCATTTCAAGCTCTGGATCTTCGACCGCTGGGGCAATCTCATTTTCGAAACCTCCGACCTGTACCAGGGCTGGAACGGTCATGCCCACGGCGGCAAGGACATCGCCCAGCAGGATGTATACGTGTGGAAAGTGGCGACAAGGGATTTCTTAGGAGGGAAGCACTCTTACATTGGCCACGTTAGCCTCGTAAGGTAAGTCCGCCCTTCGGCAAGCTCAGGGTGACGGGCTGATATTATTTAGTGAAAAAGAGCTCGGCGGGTTTAAACCCGCCGAGCTCTTTTTCTTCCCTTTAAAAACTACACAATGTCACCCTGAGCTTGCCGAAGGGTCCAGGCTTCGGGTTCAGCAGCAAACAACACTTTTGTTTTTGCCCAGGTAGCTTCAAACAGCGCTGAGGCTCTGTAAGCATGCAGTTCTTCTTCGCTGTCCCAATGGCTTAAGGTAAAGATCACATTCGGTTTTCCTGATTCATGGAACAGCTCCAGGTGATGGCAGCCTTTGGAGGCGCGTATCTTGGCATGGTTGGCTTTGAAGATCTCTAAAAAGGCAGGAACCTTCTCGGGAACAAACGTCATCTTTACTATTCTGGTTATCATATCTCTAACGCACTAAAACACTAACGAACAAACGCACTATTCATTAAAGGTGATGGTGATCGTACTTCCGTATTTCATCCCCACCAGGGTGGTCTTTCCCTGGTTAATGGCCAGCTCGAGGTAGCCTCCCGAATTGAAGATGGCCAGCATCTCGCCGCTCGTCACTTCGTTGTAAGTGGTGCTTATAGTGTCGATCGTATACCTGGCAAAGCTGATGCTGAAATCCCTGCCGCGTGCCGCTTCCTTTATCATGGCCCTGCTTATATTGCTGATGGCATTGCCGTAGGAATCGATATAGATGATGGTACCCTTAAGGATATTGCCTTCGGTAACAGGTCTGAACATGGTTCGTTCCCTGAAGCTCTCCTTACGGGTGCCGATGATCTCCAGCGTTCCACCCCGGGCCAGGTGACAAGCGGCTTTTACAAAGATGTCCTTCAGGGGAAAGCTGATCAAATGCGGTTCCGCCTTTATGTTGAGGTCTACAATAAGATCGGGCTGCAGGTCAAAAAGCAGTGAAAAGGTTCCATCGTCGGTACCGATGAAGAAATGCCCCTGCGCCTGAACACCAATGAACGGTGATTCAGGGTCGGCTTGCGCGTTCACTCCCAGGATATGCACACTGCCGGGAGGAAAGTTCGCGAAGGCGTTCTTCAGGATATAGGCCGCGTTGAACATGTCGAAAGGAGTCACTTCATGCGACACGTCTACTATGGTGACCTCAGGAAGCTGGCTGAGTATCGCCCCTTTAACTACACTTACGTAATGGTCCTTAAGACCAAGATCGGTGGTTAAAGTGATGACAGGCATTGTTAGTATTTTGTGATTATTTTAGCCTGTAGATTTCTGCTTACAACAGCAAAATATCTTTATTTTGTTGCATTCAAAATTAGTGGAAATCCACCCGGTGTATTTTATAGAGGCGAATAGTTATAAACTGGGCCCTGTTACTAACCGGTAAAGAAAATCTTCATTTGGCCGAAAAACATATCAGTATAGGAGAGATCGACCCCGTTGAGATCTATGGGGTGAACGATGGCAATCTCGAACTCCTCAAAAAATATTTTCCCAAGCTCCGCATCGTGGCGCGGGGTGACAATGTGAAAGTGATCGGCGACGATGAAGAAGTGCTGCATTTCGAGATGCTGCTCAATCTTTGCATTGATCATTACAGCAAGGTGGGCTCTCTTACCGACAGCGACATAGAGCGGCTGCATACAGGCGGCAGGCAGGCCATTAGCAGCCCTGCTGATTCTAACGACGCGATCGTGTTCGGCAACGGCGGTCTTATCATAAAGGCCAAAACGGTGAACCAGCGCCGTATGGTGGAGAGCGCCGCTAAGAACGACATGGTGTTTGCCATTGGTCCGGCCGGAACAGGAAAGACCTATACCGCTGTTGCTTTAGCGGTGAGAGCGCTCAAGAACAAAGAGGTGAAAAAGATCATCCTTACCCGCCCGGCGGTGGAAGCGGGAGAGAACCTGGGCTTCCTTCCAGGCGACCTCAAGGAAAAGCTGGATCCGTACCTGCAGCCACTTTACGACGCGCTTTACGACATGATCCCGCAGGAGAAATTGGAATCGTATATCGAGAACCGAATCATACAGATAGCGCCGCTGGCCTTTATGCGCGGCCGCACCCTCGACAATGCCTTTGTGATCCTCGACGAGGCACAGAACGCCACCGAAGGTCAGCTCAAAATGTTCGTGACGCGAATGGGCGCTTCCGCCAAGTTCCTTATCACCGGCGATATCACGCAAGTAGACCTTCCCAAGAACCAGCCTTCGGGATTGATCCAGGCTATGAAATTATTGAAAGATATTCCCGGCATCGATTTTATTATGCTCGACCAGCAGGATGTGATCAGGCATAAGCTGGTGAAGAAGATCATTGAAATGTACAGTAACAACAAATCATAAAATAAAACCTTAAACCATATCATGAACGCAATAACAAAGACCAATTTCAAATTCCCTAAGCAAAAGAGCTTTTACAAAGGAAAAGTAAGGGATGTGTATAACATCGACGATAAAATGCTGGTGATGATAGTGTCCGACCGGATCTCAGCCTTCGACGTGGTACTTCCCAAAGGAATTCCCTACAAGGGACAAGTGCTCAACCAGATCGCCTATAAGTTCCTCGAAGCGACTACTGATATCTGTCCCAACTGGGTGATCGACGTGCCGGATCCCATGGTCACCGTTGGTTATTTTTGTGAGCCTTTTAAAGTGGAGATGGTAATCCGCGGTTATCTTTCGGGCCATGCCTGGAGGGAGTACAAGGCGGGCAAGCGTACCATTTGCGGCGTGGCCATGCCTGATGGCCTTAAGGAGAACGACAAATTCCCCCAGCCTATCATTACACCCACTACCAAGGCGGCAGTGGGCCACGATGAGGACATCAGCAGGGAAGATATTTTCAGGAAGGGTATCGTATCAGAGCAAGACTACCTGCAATTGGAGAACTATACCCGCGAGCTGTTCAAGCGCGGTACCGAGATCGCTTCTAACCTGGGACTGATCCTCGTTGACACAAAATACGAGTTCGGTAAAAAGGATGGCCGCATCTTCCTTATCGACGAGATACATACGCCCGATTCTTCCAGGTATTTCTATAAGGAAGGGTATGCGGAGCGCCAGGCATCGGGCGAGCCCCAGAAACAGCTCTCCAAAGAGTTTGTTCGCGAATGGCTTATGGAGAACGGCTTCCAGGGCAAAGAAGGACAGAAGGTGCCGTCGATGACCGAGAAGATCGTGAACTCCATCTCCGAGCGTTACATAGAGCTTTACCAGCAGATCACCGGCGATAACTTCATCAAGTCAGAAGCCGCCGACGCGCTGAAAAGGATCGAGCAGAACATCAACTCCTTCCTGAAAGTTCAGGCATAGCCGGCGAAATGTGAGAGGAGAGATGTGAAATGAGAAATGCGAGAGAGAAGGTTTCTCATCTCGCATTTCATATTTCGCGTTTCAAATTACTGGCAGTTCACGCAATTCGCCGGGAGGTCCGTATCGCCATCCACGTTATTGCCGCCCGCTTTGCAATTGCCGGGGTTCTTTACTTCCAGTTTGCCCTTGATCGTGTTGTTGCAAATGCGAACAAAGGCATCGTTGTTCGAAGAAAGCTTTCCGTCAACATTCGAAGCTGAAACCACCAGGCATTTGGCACCGGAGGTCTCCACTTTGCCGTCCACTTTCACATTATTGTAAACGCCGATACAGCCGTTATTGCTTCCTTCTATCTTGCCGTCGATAGTTACTCCATCCAGAACAAGAAGGGTTCCGCCGTTCACGTTGATCTTGCCGTCGATGGTAATAGCTCCTTTGATCACAACCGATTTGCCCGCTCCCACGTTAATGGTGCCGCTTTGGTTGGCGGTGATCACTTGTCCTGCCGAATCGAGGGCAGTGATGTTTGCGGTTTCAGCGGGAAGCCCTGTAGGATCGGGTGGTCCCTGAACGATATCGAATGATACACAATCGCTTTCTTTGATCGCGGGGGTTAATCCTCCACTGACAGTGATGGTGTCGCCCACTTGTGTGGTCGCTCCGGGGTTGGTTTGGGTTACGAAGATTCCTGTACCACCGCCCATGCCTCCAACACCCTTAATTGTACCTTTTGCCATATAGTTAAGTTTTGGTTTTTAAATCATAACAAGTATAAAGAGAATTTCTATAAATTGGTAACAAATTTTCAAAAAAACGCTTTGAGCAAATTCATCTTTATAGGTAGTTTTTTTCTGTTTTCCTTTTTGGGGGTTTCATTTTCCTTTTCTGAAAATGACCATGTTAATGATTCCCTGCAATTGTTGATCGCGAATTCAAGGGATGATTCTGAGAAGGTCAACTTGCTTAACGCTGTAAGCTTACACCAATATTCGAACAAGTCAGATTTTGCAAGTGCAGAAAGTAGCGCTGAACAAGCGAAGGAACTTGCAATAAAGGTTGGCTTTTCCAAGGGTAATGCTGTGTCCTTAAATAATCTGGGTAATGTTTATTTGTCAAAGGGGTTTTATTTAAAAGCTATAAAAGCATATACGGATGCCTTAACGATATTTCGTGAGCTTAAGATGAAGAATGAGGCTGCCACGAATCTGAATAACATAAGTCTTGCGTATTTCTATCAATCGGATTATGAAAAAGCGGTGGATTTTACCTTGCAATCGCTGCGTATTAATGAAGAGATCCTTGAAGGCGGAGATAAAAATGCATCTAAGGGCGTTGCCCGGTGCTATCTTAACCTTGGAAATATTTATCAGGGAAGAAATGATAACAAGAGTGCTTTGGAATATTATAACAAATCGATCCTGGAGTACGAAAAATGCGGATATATAGTTGGGTTGGCGGATGTCTTCATAAGTCTTGGAAGCCATTATTATTATAATAACGATTTTGAAAAGGCGATCGAGTACTTTCAAAAAAGCCTGGAGATCCATAAAAAAACAGGGAATATGAAAGGCGTAGGTGACGATTTCAATAATATAGGATTGGTTTACCAGGAGATGAAGAATACCCCGCTGGCCGTGAAATTCGTTACAGAATCAATGAAGATATCTGAGGAGCTTGGTGATCAACTGGGGGTTGCACAATCTCTTGGCAATATTGCTGAGATGTACCAAACAGCCGGTGATTTCGCCAAAGCCGAAGAGTATTACCTCAAAAGCATCGAGCTCTGTAAAAAGATAGGCAGCAAATCCCAGTCGAAGATCGAGTACAAGGCCATTGCCTCCATGTATGCCCAGAAAAAGGACTTCGACAGAGCCTATCAATATCACCAGCTTTATTCCTCCATCAAGGATTCGATCCTGAACGACGAGTCAACAAAGCAAATGGCCGAAATGCAAACCAAGTACGATACCGAAAAGAAAGAGCAGGAGAACATGGTACTGAAAGCGAAAGGGGAGAAGCAGCGACTAATGAACCTTGCGATATCCATTGGCCTGGTGCTCGTGATCAGCCTGGCCTTCTTTATTTACCGTAGCTATCGCCAGAAGAAAAAGGCGAATATCGTTCTGGGAGAACAGAACGTGGAGATCACACGACAGAAGGGTATCATCGAGGAAAAGAACAAAGACATTACCGACAGTATCCGTTACGCGAAGCGCCTTCAGCAAGCCATCCTTAAACCCGGTGAAGAGATCAAGCATGTATTCCCTGAGTCATTCGTTCTCTTCAAGCCCAAGGACATTGTGAGCGGCGACTTTTACTGGTTCGATAAGTTTGGCGACCTTACCATGGTGGCTGCCGCCGACTGTACCGGTCACGGGGTGCCCGGTGCCTTTATGTCCATTATTGGCTGTAACCTGCTTTCGCAAGCGGTGAACGAATACGCGCTTACAAAACCTGCTGTGATCCTTAACTCCCTCAACAAGGGCCTGAGCAAGATCCTTCACCAGCGGGGTGATGAGCAAAGCGTAAAGGACGGCATGGACATTGCCCTTTGTGTGCTTGACACGAAGAAAATGACCCTTGAGTTTTCTGCCGCGTACAATCCTCTCTGGCTGGTGCGTGAAGGACAGATCATTGAATACAGCGGCAATAAATTTCCTGTGGGCGCCTTTGTAGGTGAGCAGCAGCAGTTCACCAACCACGAGATAAAACTACAGAAAGGTGATAGCCTCTATATTTTCTCTGACGGCTACGCCGACCAGTTCGGTGGTCCGAGAGGGAAGAAGTTCAAGTATAAGCCCTTTCAAAAATTGGTGCTGGGCCTCCAGGGCAAGCCCATGAGCGAACAGCGCGAGGTACTGAACAAGACCATTATGGACTGGAAGGGCAACCTTGAACAATTGGACGACATCCTTGTAATTGGCGTAAGGGTATAATGGGTTGGTTCAAAAAGAAAACCGTTTGGCATAAGTTGTACGACTCTGTTACAGCGGCCGAGAACCGCGTTCCGCTTAATCATGCCGAGACTGTTGAAGTGGAGGGTAAGAAGATATGCATCGCCCATTCCTCCGAAGGTTTTTTTGCTGTCAACAATAAGTGCCCCCACAATGGTTTTTCATTGGGCCAGGGATTCTGTACCGAAGACAACGCTATTGTTTGTCCCTTGCACCGTTATCGCTTCGATCTTCGCACGGGCCGTGCCAAGAGCGGCTTAGGCGATTATGTGGAGACCTATCCACTGGAGACCCGTCCTGAGGGTATCTTTATCGGCCTTAAGCAAAGTTCCTGGTTTTAGGAAGCTTCTGTTTTTACAATATTCCTGTGATCCTGTCGTTCTACCGAAGAACCATTAAAAACGAACGATCATGAAAAGGAAGAGAAAAATGGTGCTGGTGTCCCTGCTTGTGCTGGGCCCGGCGGTTGGTTTGCCCGCGGTGATATC
>JANWJV010000103.1 GCA_025451785.1 Bacteroidia bacterium
TCCTTGATTACAAACTTGTGGAGTATGTGCTATCGCTTCCTGATAAATTCAAGATGCCGCTGAGCCCTAAGAAGCTGCTGGTGGACTCTATGGGCGACCTCCTTCCGAAAGAGATCGTGAACCGTCCCAAGATGGGCTTTACCTTTCCCTGGAAGATATGGCTGCGCAATGAGCTCAGGTTTTTTTGCGAAGAGAGAATAAGTTCATTGAGCGAAAGAGGTATCGTTGACGCGAAAGAACTGAAAGCGATGTGGGATGCGTTCATGAAGAGCGATCCTTCAGTCACCTGGTCGAGAATATGGTATTTGATAGTTTTAGAAACATGGCTCAGGGAGAACAGGATAGAAGGGTAGGGGAGCGCCTGAAGCGTTTCACCGACGAGGGCAATCCCCTTGGACAGGAAGAAAATAAGAACGAAGTGCAAGGAAAACTGCGTGTCCTGGTTTTTATCGATTGGTACCTGCCTGCTTTTCGTGCCGGCGGGCCGGTTCGTTCACTTTCATCGCTGGTAAGCCATATGAAAGGTGAGTTCGAGTTTTTCATCATCACTTCCGACCGTGACCTGGGAGATACGAAACCGTACTCCGGTATTAAGCGCGATGAATGGATTGAGCTTAGTGATTCAGTGAGAGTGTTCTATTGTTCTGAGAAAAGTCTTGGTTATGGGAAGCTGGGCTCCATCGCTTCTTCGGTGGAGCACGACGTAGTTTACCTGAACAGTTTCTTCTCCAGGTATTTTTCTGTTTATCCCTTGCTCTACCGGAAGTTTGGCAGGCTGAAAAAACCAGTGGTGCTCGCTCCCCGCGGAATGCTTGGAAAAGGAGCATTGGCATTGAAGAGCGTCAAGAAGCGTTTGTTCATTTCTATTAGTAAAATGCTGGGGCTTCATAAAGACATCACCTGGCATTCTACCTCTGTTCCGGAAACGAAAGAGATCAAAGGGGTGTTTGGGGAAGGAGCGATCGTAAAACAAGCTTTTAATTTTCCGGCGGTTTGGAGCAGCCGTCCTTCGAGATCAAAAAAGAAGAACGCCGGAGAGCTGAAGTTATTCTTTCTTTCGAGGATCGCGCGCAAGAAGAACCTGCTCTTTGCTGCTAAAGTGCTTGCTAAAGTAAAGAGCAAAGTGGAGTTCTCTATTTATGGTCCTGTTGAAGACTTGGCTTACTGGTCAGAATGCCAGGCGGCGTTAAAACAATTGCCGCCGAACATTCGCTGGGAGTACAAGGGTGAGTTGGACCATGAACGGGTAAGAGATACTACAGAAACCTACCATTGTTTGCTGTTGCCGACTTTGAATGAGAATTTCGGCCACGTTATTTTTGAATCGCTTTCGAACGGCTGTCCGGTATTGATCTCCGATCAAACGCCCTGGAGGGCTCTTGAAGAAAAGAAGGCAGGTGCTGATCTTTCCCTTAACGACGTGGACAAATGGGTTGCGGCGATAGAGCAATATGCTTCCCTTACGCTGAGCGCCTACTCCGAATATTCTGAAGCAGCAATGGGCCTTGCGGCTTCTTATGCCGACATTACAGAAACGTTCAAGAAGGATTACAGGGAGCTTTTTTCTTAGTAGAGAGGCTGCCAGGTCTTCCGACCTGGCAATTGTGGGTGGAAACACCCGCAGCACTATTGTTTCTCCGCTACAAACCAGCGGTTATGCGCGGTGGGCCGTGTTTCGGGGAGGAAGATCCTCCACCAGGCCTGGGAGATGATGTGAGAGGTATAACCCATCTCTTTCAGCAGCTGAATACAGGAAGTTTCCAGTTCTGCCGAATGGGTTTCAACGATCAGTTTGCAGGGATTGTTCTCGAGTGTGAACTTCATGCCTTTGAGCACTTCCACTTCTCCGCCGTCCACATCGATCTTCAGGAAAATGGCCTGGCCTGTTTTACGGCCAAGCATTTCGTCCACCACAATTCCGCCGTTGGCCGAACTGCTTGACACGAGTCCGCTGAGAAAGGAAACATTGTCGGTCTTGTAACTGTTCAGCGCGAAATGTTCCTGCTGTTCTGCCCTGAAGGTAGCCTTGCCATCAATGAGGTAAGCGCTGCCGCCGGCGTTGTATTTTCGGTAGATCAAACCATAGTAACCGTCGGAAGCGCCAATGTCGATGAACACCGGACATTGGATACTGAACTTCCTGAAGGGTGATTGTATCTCGCGTTCGTCGGTGCCGATGATGCGCTGGGCCTTGGAGCCCGGTTCTATGTTCATGCGGATGCCTTTGGCAACACCGTAACGGATAGCCATTACGCCTTGTTCCTTACCAATGAGTAAACGCTTTATAAATCGTTTCACGGTCTAAAATTAAAATAAAAAACCCTCCCGGCGAACCGGAAGGGTTTTCTTATAATAGAGAAGGGATTAACCTTTCTTTGCTTTAGGATCAGCAGCAGCCATGTCAGCAGCTTGCTTTTCGAGAGATGCGCAGTTGTCGCAGTTCTTCATGCACGATTCTTTAGCAGCAGTGTAAGCGGTGTTCCAGCCTTCCACTTTAGCCTTAGTCTCTTCCATTTTCTTGGTCCATTCAGCGAGAGCGGTCTTTGCGCCAGCCTCGTCAACTTCGCCTTTGCCGAGTTTCTCTTTCCACTCAGCCCAGGCTTTTGAATCAGCGTCCCAGGTAGTTTGGAAAGCGGTGTACTCACCCCACATAGCTTCAAATGCAGCTTTGTCGCTAGCGCAAGCAGTTTTCGCGTCGTTCCATTTTGTCTTCATGTCTTCGGGCCAGCCGTCAACATTTGCACCGTCGTTCTTGGTACAAGTTGCAGTACAGTTGTCCACAGTGCCTTTCAGGTCAGCGCTCCATGCGGTAGCCGACTGTCCAAGAGCACCCCAAGCGGTTTCGAAATCCGCAACGGCTTTCATGGTTTCTTCGCTGGGGCCTGATTTGCAACCAGCAAGAATGAACATTCCTACCACGGCAGGAATCATAAACATTTTTGTTGCTTTCATTTTTTTAATTTTTTTGTTGGTTAGGAGTTAAAAAGGTTTGATCAAATGCGGAGCAAAGGTACAATAATCAAGTACTTTGTCAATAAAACCTGATTTTAAGCGTTATTTTAGCGAAATGAAGCCTTTTAACCTCATACTTGTATCGGCTTGTTGCCTGCTTGCCCAACCAAGCTTCAGCGAAGGCGGGCTACAGCTAAGCTGCAAAGAGATCGTAAGTCCGCGCATGGTCCATGTATTTGTGGCGCTTTGCGATAACGACAGCCAGGGAATCGTGCCTGTGCCGAAGAAGATCGGCAACGGCAATGATCCCGACAATAATCTTTACTGGGGCTGCGGGTATGGGGTGCGCACCTTTTTCAGTAAGGCAGAAGAGTGGAAAAAGATAAGCACCGTAAAGAACCCCGCGCCGAATATTTTAGAACGCATCGTGTTCAAGCATAAAACAAGCGGCACCATTTTATTGGCCGATGCTTACCGCGGGGCGAGAATAAAAGAGTGTACCATCGATTTTTTGAATGCCGCCTCGGGCAACTCAGCAGATACTTCTGACCTTGTTTGTTATGTGGGCCATGATGGACTTATGGACTTCGCCTTGCAAGCATATCCAAAAAAGAAAGGAACGAAGAACAAAGAGGTGATGATCCTGGCTTGTGTGAGCAGGTCGTATTTTAAAGAACCTATAAAAGAAGCCGGGGCCACGCCGCTCCTTTGGACCACCGGCCTGATGTGTCCTGAGGCGTATACGCTTAAGGCCGCTATTGACGGCTGGATAGTACATGAAACAGGGCTTCAGATACGTGAGCAGGCAGCGCAGGCGTATAATCAATACTTAAGGTGCGGCATAAGAGGAGCACGGGGGCTCTTCGCTACAGGCTGGTAATCCTTCGGCAAGTTCAGGATGACAGGTGTTTTATGAGTACCTCTGTCACCCTGAGCTTGCCGAAGGGCGGCTCAACAGGAACAGCCCGCCAAAGGTCAGCAGTCCATTTACAAGTAACAATTCATTTCCGAATAGATAGCCGGCGAACCATTTCGTTGAGTTGATATCTAAGAAATAGCATAAGCAGGGAGCCAACACGCATACCAAAGGAACCCAAAGATCATTCACTCCTCTTTTTGTTAATATCCCGAAGAAGAACAAGCCCAGCAAGGGCCCGTAGGTATAATTGGCAACACGGAATAATTGCCTGATCACTGCTTCGTCGTTGATGGCGCGAAAAACAACAATGACCAGGAGCAGTAAACCCGCAAAGCAGCAATGCACGATCTTGCGCAGTCGCGTTTTCCTTTCCTCTGTCATCGAGCTTTTTTCCTCGAAGCCAAGGAAATCGATACAGAAGGAAGCGGTAAGGGCCGTAAGAGCGCCGTCGGCGCTGGGATAAGCGGCAGAGATGAGGCCAATGATGAAGAAGAGCGCCGATAAGGTGCCGAGATGCTGCAGCGCTATGGTGGGGAAGAGGTCGTCAGAAGTACGTCCGGGAACAGGGATCCCTTCCTTATTTATATAGAAGTAAAGCAAGGCGCCGAGGCAGAGAAAAACAAAGTTCACCACTACCAGTACAAGACTGAAAGTGACCACATTCTTCTGCGCTTCACCGATGTTCTTGCAGGAGATGTTCTTTTGCATCATCTCCTGGTCAAGTCCCGTCATGGCGATGGCAATGAACATGCCTCCGAAGAAATGTTTAGGGAAAAAGCTCTTCAGGTGCCAGTCACTTACTGTGATGGTGGAATAGGCAGAGTCAGAAATGGCCGTAAGCATATCGCCGAAACCGAAGTCGAGCTTTTGGCAGATGAGGATGACCGAGAGCACAAGCGAAAGCAGCATGAAAGTGGTTTGCAGGGAATCGGTCCAAACGATGGTCTTTACGCCGCCTTTGAATGTGTAGGCAAGAATGAGAAGAATGAACACAGAAGTGGTAACTGCGAAGGGAACTCCCCAGGCATCAAACACAAAGATCTGCAATACGTTCACCACGATGAACAGACGGAAAGAGGCGCCGATGGTGCGGGAGAGGATAAAGAAAAAAGCGCCTGTCTTATAGGAATAAACTCCGAGGCGCTGTTTGAGGTAGGAATAAATAGAAGTGAGGTTGAGACGGTAATATATCGGAAGCAATACATAGGCGATCACAAAATAACCAAGCAGGTAACCCAAAACCATTTGAAAATAGGAGAAGGATCCTTTGCCTACATCGCCGGGCACCGACATAAAGGTGACGCCCGAGAGCGATGCCCCGATCATGCCATAAGCCACTACATACCATTTGCTGCTTCGGTTGCCGATGAAATAGCTTTTGTTGTCGGCATTGCGAGCGGTATAATAGGTAACGGCAAAGATGAGAATGGTGTAGATGCCGACGCAAACCAGGATGAGAGAAGGGGACATAGAGCAAAGAAAGGAAATTAGAAGTTAGGAATTAGGAATTAGGATTTGGGGTATTAACAAAGTTTTTCACACTTTTATGCTATGATCAAACGATTGAAAGAGCTGGAAAAGATATCGAGGCTGCTGGAGCCAACGGTGAAGGAGCGTGCGGAGACAAGGAAGGAAGTGGTGGCCTATACTGAGGAGTTCATCAACAATATCGAAACAATAAAGGCCTTTAACATGGATGCTGAGATGGGTGAGGGTTTGCTGGAATCGCCCATCACAGAGAAGGGGATAGGCATTAAGAAGGCGATCCGGCTCATTAAAAAGAATGTAGATCATCCCGCATTGAACCCTGCTTCGGGCGGACACCTGGGTTATATTCCTGGCGGAGGTATTTATTATTCTGCTTTAGGCGATTACCTTGCTGATGTCACTAACCGGTACGCGGGAATATTTTATGCCGGACCGGGCGCGGTGCGCATGGAGAATATGCTCATCAGCTGGATGGCGGGATTACTTGGTTATCCTAAGCATACGGCCGGCAACCTCACTTCGGGCGGAAGCATTGCCAATCTCATAGCGGTGGTAACGGCCCGCGACGCGAAGAAGATACGCGCCAGGGATGTGGAGCGCTCTGTTATTTATCTTTCACCCCAGGCGCACCATAGCGTTGACAAAGCCATCCGCATAGCGGGATTGAAAGAGTGCGTGCTTCGTCATCTTCCCCTGGACGAACAATACCGTATCATTCCTGAAGAATTTGAGCGGCAATTGCTATTGGATAAAAAGAACAAGCTGAATCCTTTCCTTGTTATCGCTTCTGCAGGCACTACCGATACGGGCGCTGTGGATCCGCTTTCAACCATTGGTGATATTGCCGCAAAGCATGGACTTTGGTATCATATCGATGCTGCTTACGGTGGCTTCTTTGTTCTAACTTCTGAAGGGAAGAAAAAACTGGCCGGTATTGAGAAGTCAGATTCGGTGGCCATCGATCCTCACAAAGGGCTCTTTCTTCCTTATGGATTGGGGGTTGTTTTAGTGAAGGACAAAAAACAATTGCACGCGGCTCATTATTACCAAGCCAATTATATGCAGGATGCCCAGGGCTTTGATGAAGCCTCGCCCGCGGAGCTTTCGCCGGAATTGACAAAGCATTTCCGCGGACTGCGTCTTTGGCTGCCGCTGAAACTTCATGGTGTTAAACCATTCCGTGCCTGCCTGGAGGAAAAACTTTTACTGGCGAAGTATTTCTATCATGAAATAAAGAAACTTGGCTTCGAAACCGGTCCGGAGCCTGAACTATCGGTGGTTACCTATCGTTACGTTCCTAAAAAAGGGAATGCTGATGACTTCAATAAGAAATTATTGGAAGCCGTTCAAAAAGATGGACGTGTTTTTATTTCCTCCACTATGCTTGAAGGTAAGTTCACGCTTCGTTTGGCATGTCTCGCGTTTCGAACGCATATTTCCACCATCGATACGCTACTGGAAGTGCTGAAGGTGAATGTGAAGAAGCTCAGCGCTTAGCCCTCTGCCGCATCGCGCTTGCCAGCGAGGTGTTGTTTATCTGGGCGTCGGCCCAGCTGAGGTAATCGAAATAGAATACGGAGCGGCTTTCATAAGGGTCCTTCAGGACCGGCTCCAGCCGGGCGCGGAACTCCCTGAACATTTTCTGTGAGGCCCTCTTGTCGGGGATCTGTAACAATTGCCGTCTGAAGAAGTCAAGTACCACCTTTTCCGCTTTGTATAGTTTGCTTCGATTCTGCAGGAACTCGTTCACCGAGCGAAGCGTACTTTCTATCAGGTCCTGCTTTCCCGTTTCATAATATACCAGCAGCAATAGCAAACGTGCGTAGCCCTGGAAGTCCTGGCGGTAGGCGCCAGGGTTAGGAGCGTTCAGTATCTTGTTGAGCCATTGCAGGCAGGGCTTGTGCTCACCGAGGATAAAATACACATGCGCGATGCGAAAATTATGCATGAGAAGGCTCTCCCGCTTAAGGGTATTCCCGTATTTGCGGAAGCCCGCCTCTATCTCCGGTACAAGGGCGGCGGCCTTTTCGAAATATCCTTCCACGAAATGACCGGCGAATTGGTTGGTCACCAGGAAGTCGAACCACATGGCCTCATCGCGTTCTTTCAGGCGTACCTTGAACTTTTCCGGGAACTCTTTCAGCTTTTGCAGGATCTCCTTGTGCTCCCGGTAACGCCTGAGCGGCCTCAGCTGCAGCATAAGGTTGTGGAGGTGGGTCATGTAGGAGAAAGGCGTTTCCCGGATCTGCTCCGGGAATTCCTCCATCAGGTTCACGCTCTTCGTCACCGACCGTAATGCCGCGGGATAATCGCCCGCCGCGAAATAGTATCGCATCCAGGTATGGTGGAACCAGTTCCTGGAATGATAGCCTATGGCCTTTGTTTCGGAGCGGAGAAGGGGATGGGCCATGATCTTACTGAGCGCGTTTCTTTCCTCATCAGTACGAACTACCGGGCTCTTCCTTAATTGCATGCCCAGCTTACGGGAGAGGTATTTGTACTCCGCGTAATTGTCGATCTTCTTCGCGGCTTCCGCTTCGGTAACATGAATATCCACTGAGCGCTGCTCCGCCGCCGCGTCCATCTTCACGTTGGCGAAAAAGAGCTTGTCCTCCCACCAGGCAATGTCGGGCATGTGATTGTGTGAATCGGTAGCCAGGGCCAGCTTCTTGGCGAGGGCAAGCATGTTAGCGCATTCGCTGTGCAGTGCCTTGCGCATAAGGATCTTCGCGTTGTGCATCAGCTCTGTAATGCGTATGTCGGCCGAACTGCCGGTGTCATAGGCTCGAAGGCTTTTCAATACAAGGCGATAGAGATAATACTTAGCCTCGTTGAGGCGTTTCAGAATGCGTTCGCCTTCCAGTGCTTTACGCAACTTACTTTCATCGTAAGTCGACATCGAGGCCAGAAGGTCGAACAAACGGATGTACTCGTTCTTCTTGCCGATCACGTGCAGGGCGGCGTATTTCTTGAAATAACCTTTCTCCGTCCCACTCATAGAACGAATGAGCTTGTAGAGCCCGTCACCCTTTTTCATGCTCCAAATATAGTAAAGCGACCTATCATTTAAAAATTTAATGAGTTATGGAGCTCCTTCACACGGGGCTAGCTTTGTTTTAAAACAAACCCATGAAAACCTATAGCCCTTTTTTCTCCACCCTTAGCATGCTCTGTATGCTTGCCGCTTTCCAAACTGTAAACGCCCAGGTTAAATACCAGGCACAACCCGATATTGAAGAGGAAGAGGAATATGAAGCACGTGAGAAAAGCATGCTCCTTGCCTGGAAATACCCAGAAGGATCCATGCCTGACCGCGCAAGTGCAGCGAAGGCTATCGCTTTACTGAGGAACTCATCCGCTAAGTCGGCCGCGCTCAGTTGGACCCGACGTGGGCCCGCGTACGGAAAGGATACCATACAGTCCTTTGGCCCTGATTCCACCATCGGCAGGGCCAACTGTGTGCGCATCGATCCTGTTAACCCGGGCATAGTTTGGGCCGGCAGCGCTTCAGGCGGATTATGGAAGTCGGCCGATGGAGGAAAGAACTGGACCGTGAACGCCGCGCTGGAGCAATTCCAAAGCATTGGTGTTACCGACATCGCCATCAATCCAAAGAATACCCAGGAAATGTACATCGCCACCGGTGATGGTGATTATACTTCAGCGTATAGCATTGGAATATTGAAATCGAGTGACGGCGGTAATTCCTGGGCCACTTTGAATACTGCCTCCTGGAGTTTGTCGCCTTCCCTGATCATCACCAGGATCCTGATCCATCCCACGCATCCTGACACGGTGATCTTCGCCTGCAGCAACGCGATCTATCGTACGGCTGACGGAGGCAAGAGCTGGTTCACGCCTACCATTGCCAACGGCGGCAGCTTCAAAGACCTTGAGTTCCATCCCGGCAATCCTGATATCATTTACGCTTCCAGCAAGCAGTTCGTATTTAAGTCTATCGACGGGGGCGTTTCCTGGAACATGCTGGGCGGCGGGCTTCCCACCGGCGGCGGTTTCGGCAGGATCTCCCTGGCGGTGACCAAGGCCGCGCCGAACATGATCTATGCTTTGTATTCTCATGCTCCTTATAACAGTACTGATATCTACGGCTTGTTCCGTTCAACCGATTCCGGTACGAACTGGACCATGGTGGCGAACGCTACGGCGCTGCCGCTTGGATTGATGTCGAGGTACACCACTGCCCTGGCAGTATCGCCGGGCAACAGCAACGAGGTGTGGGCGGCGGGTACTTACGCGAGCCGTTCGCTGGATGGCGGTATTACCTGGACGAGCATGGCGGCGGGTTATTATGACTACCATGAGATCGAGTACAGTCCTTTCAACAGCAATGTGATCTTTTCGGTTTGTGACGGCGGTATTTACCGCTGCACCAACGGCAGTACATTTCGTTTTTCTTCTTTCGGAATGGAGATAACGCAGTTCTATAAGATAGGCCTCTCTACGCAGAGCTCTATTATGTTCAGCGGCGCGCAGGATATGGGCCACTTCCTGTATCATTCGCCTGGCAAATGGGACCACTCCTTTTTCGGCGACGGAATGGAATCGATGATCGATTACAGCGACGAGAACTACATGTACAAGTCGATCCAGATGGGCAATTGTTACCGATCTTCCAACAAGGGAATTTCCTTCACTAACATCAAGCCATTCGCTGCCGGCAGCGGCGACTGGGTAACGCCCTTCATGATGCACCCTTCGGACCCTAAGATCATCTACGCCGGCTATGCCGCCTTGTGGAAGACCGCCAATCGTGGCGCTAGTTGGACACAGGTGTCACCTGATCTCAGTTCGCCAAGTTCGAGGATCAACTCATTGGCTATTTCTGATTCCAATCCTTTGTTGATGGTGGCGGCAGCCATTGACAGTATTTACCGTACTGCCGATGGCGGAACCACCTGGACGTGTGTTAACGGAAACCTTCCCACCGCGGCGGCGGCGATCAGTGCCCTGGCCATTCATCCCCTCACACCCAATACGATGTGGGTAACGTTTGCCGGATTCTCTTCCGGTAACAAGGTATTTAAGAGCAGCGATGGAGGCGCCACCTGGACAAACGTTTCGGGAACACTTCCCAACCTGCCAGTGAACTGCATTGTGTACGAGAAGAACAGTGCCGATGCTTTATATATAGGTACGGATATAGGAGTGTTCCATCGTGATAATAACATGAGCGACTGGCAGTATGTAAGCACAGGTCTGCCGAATGTTATCGTGCGTGAGCTGGAGATCAATTACCAGAAGGGGGAATTGGTAGCGGCAACCCATGGAAGAGGGGTGTGGGCCGCGGCCATGAGCTCTATGAGCGGCCTGAGCGCGAAGGAGGCGATGGAGGAAGAGCTCCTGATATATCCGAATCCTGCCAGTCAAATGGTGTCGATAGAGCTAACGCGTTACGAGTTTAGTCTTGAGCTCCTGGACATGACGGGCAAAGTGCTTTATAAAGAGGAGAAAGGACAAGGAAGGACTTCACTGGATGTTGCGGGTTTCGCCCCTGGTTTGTATGTGTTAAGGGTGACATCGGGTACTCAAGCCCTTTATCGCAAACTGGTGATCGGAGCGAAATAGACTTTCCGAATTATCATTTAAAAACAAATAAGGTTTGAACGCCGGAAGTCTTCCCGGTACTTTTGTTTCAAAATAAGCGCCATGAAAACCATTTACACCCAACTCAGGACCATTAGCACGATCCTTCTGCTTATTGTCCTTTCCTGTTCTGTTAAGGCAAACAACGGCGGTCTCGAACGCCCTGACCTTGCTCCTGGTTTTCTGGAGAACAAAGGGCAGATGCTGAACGATAAGGGGCAGCCCGCCTCAGATGTGCTTTTCCGATGCTCCGCTCCGGGCCTCGATCTTTTCCTTACTAACAAAGGGATCACCTATCTCTTTTCTGAACTGGAAGAGGAAGAAGAAGAGGAAGGGGATTGGGATGGGGAGAAGGAAATGAAGCGCGAACGCAAGCTTTGCCGTATCGACATGGTGCTGAAGGGAGCGAATATCCTGAAAGAGAATGCCAGAGGAGAACAAGCCTTGTCCGGCGAGTACAATTATTACCTGGGGCATTGTCCGCAAGGCATAGTGGGTGTACGGAAATACGCGAAAGTGACGATCAGCGATGTTTACCCTGGTATCGATTGGGTATTGTATACATCAGGCGATGGCTTGAAGTATGATTTTATTGTGAATGCCGGTGCGGACCCATCGCTGATCAGCCTTCTATACAAAGGAGGACGTAAGAAAGTAAAAGAGGATGAGATCCTTATTCATTCCGCATTAGGAAATATAAAAGAAGGAAAACTTTATTGTTATCAGGGAGAGAAGGAGGTAAGTTCAGCGTATCAGTTGAAGGAAGGTGCGATCAATATTGTAATGGGGTCCTATGATAAAAGCAATACGCTGGTGATCGATCCGCCCCTGGCCTGGTCCACCTTGTTCGGAGGCAGCAGCGTGGATGGGCCTTTAGACCTTACTACCGATAATAACGGGAACGTATACATCACTGGTTATACCGGTTCGGCGGATATGCCTACGGTGAACCCTGGAGGTGGCGCTTATTTCCAGGCCATGAACGGCGGTGATGCTTTTATTACCAAGTTCAGCAACAGCGGTGCTTTGCAGTGGTGTACTTTTTACGGTGGCAGCGACGGGGAGTACGGACACGGATTGGCCTGCGATGCAGCCGGTAACCTGTACCTTACTGGCTGGAGCAATTCCTCGAATCTTCCGGTGCTGAACGCTTACCAGGGCAGCAATGGGGGAACTAATTTTACCTGGGATGCCTTCCTGGCGAAGTTCAACGGCAGCGGTGCCATGCAGTGGGCTACGTATTATGGTGGTAGCGGCAAGGAAGAAGCACACTCAGTGAACATCGATGCCAATGGTAACATCCACGTTGCGGGGATCACTAACTCCACCAACTTTCCCACGAAAGTTCTTGCAGGCGCTTTCATGCAAACTACGTTCGGCGGAGCTACTGATGCCTATCTCCTGCGCTTTAGTCCCACTGGCACCTGCCTTTGGGCCACTTATTACGGAGGTACCTTCAACGAAACATTCAGCAATGGATACGGAGTGGTGAGCCTGGCTTCTGACAAGCTGGGTAATATATACATGGCAGGCAATACCGCTTCGGCGAACTGCCCCATGCAAAACATGGGCGGCGCCTATAACCAGGGCGCCAGCGGAGGGATGTCCGATATCTTCATCAACCGCTTCAATGCTAACGGTGCTCTTACCTGGGGCACTTTCTTCGGTGGTAGTTATGACGAAGCTCCCTGGGACCTGGTGAGCGACAATTGCAATAATATCTACCTCACCGGCTGGACCAACTCGGGAAATTTCCCGGTGAAGAACATGACAGGCGCTTTCAATAAAAGCACTATCAGCGGTATACGCGACCTGTTTGTGCTCAAGTTCAACAGCGCTTGCGCTAACCTGTGGGCTACTTATTACGGCGGTACATCTGATGACCTGGGTTATGACATGTGCACCGACAACTGCGCGAACCTGTACATCAGCGGCAGGACCTATTCCAATAATTTCCCTTTGCAGAATTCCACCGGGGCTTACTACCAGGGTGCTTTTGGCGGCGGATCGTTCGATACCTATCTGCTGCACTTTACGCTTGGTGGTTCATTGGTCTCTTCCAGTTTTATAGGGAGCAATGCCGACGATTGGACCACAGGCATGGCCTGTGATCCTTCCTGCCGCCTGTACATTACGGGAGAGTCGACAGGAGCTTTTGTGATCAATAATCAATCGGGCTCTTTTAACCAGGCGGCCAACAACGGCGCTCACGATGGTTTCCTTATGAAGTTCCTGGCGCCTGCCGGCAACGCGGTGCTTACTGCTAATGTGATCAAGACCGACATCACATGCAATGGTTTGAACAACGGCGCGGCCACCGCCAGTGTTAGCGGAGGAGTAGGACCTTATTCCTACCTCTGGTCACCCGGCAATTCATCGGCTGCTTCCGTTAGCGGTCTTAGTACGGGTACTTATTCGGTAACGGTTACCGACGCGAACTGTACCACGGTCACTGCCTCGGGCGTTATCAATCAACCGCTTGCGCTGCAATTGTCGGCGTCTGCAACAAATGCCATATGTAACGCGGCGAACGGCAGCGCAACCCTGAGCGTAAGCGGGGGAACAGGAAGCTATACCTACAGTTGGAGCAATGCTTCAACAACAGCAACAACAACAGGATTGAGCGCGGGCAGCTACACCGTTGCTGTTACCGATGCTAATGGCTGCAGCAAAACAGCGGCAGTAACGGTAGGCAGCAGCATCGGCGGCACAGCGGGAATTATCAGTACAAATGTTTCTTGCTTTGGCGCGAGCAATGGTATAGCTACAGCGACAATGACCGGTGGTACAAGCCCTTATACTTTTGCATGGAGCAGCGGTCAGTTCACAGCAACGGCAAGCGGATTAGGTACGGGTGCTTATACAGTTACTGTAACAGATGCCAATGGCTGTATTTCGCAGGCAACGGTTTCGATCGCTCAACCTACAGCCATTACCGCCACTGCCACTGCCACTGCCGCCTCTTGCGGACAGAGCAACGGAACCGCCTCAGTAACCGCGAGCGGTGGAACAGGTAATTTTACCTACAGTTGGAGCAACGGCGCAACCCAATCAACGATCAACAATCTACAATCAACGATATACACAGTAACCGTAACAGATGCCAACGGCTGCAGCAAAATAGCAACAGTGACGGTGGGCAGCAACAGCGGAGGCACTGCCACTGCCACTGCCACTGCCGCTTCCTGCTTCGGCGCGAACAATGGAACTGCCGCGGCAACGATGACCGGAGGTACGGGCCCTTATACGTATAGTTGGTCAACCGGCGCTACTCAGTCATCGATCAGCAATCTACAATCAGCGATCTACACCGTAGCGATCACCGATGCCAACGGCTGTTCTTCAACTGCTACAGTTAATGTTTCACAACCCACAGCCTTAACTGTTGCTGCCACTGCCACTGCCACCTCCTGCGGACAAAACAATGGAACTGCCTCGGTAACGGCCAACGGCGGAACAGGCAGCTATAATTACAGCTGGAGCAACGGGGCTATTCAATCAACGATCAACAATCTGCAATCAGCAATATATACAGTAACCATAACAGATGTTAACGGTTGCAGTAACACAGCTACGTGTGCCGTGGGCGCCAGTACCAAGCCGGTCGCTTCTTTCAGTATGAGCGATTCTGCCGCTTGCGGTCAAGTATGTGTAACGTTCACGAATACTTCATCCAATGCGAGTTCCCAGGCCTGGACATTCGGGGATGGTGGTACTTCCAATTCCCTTTCGCCGAAGCATTGCTACTCGGCTCCTGGTAATTACACTGTTACTTTAGTAGTCGCTGATAATTCGGGCTGCACTGCTACCATCACTAAGACCAATGCTGTGAATGTATTTCCGAACCCTGTGGCCGATTTTGTTGCCAACCCCTGGAGCACTACCATGCTTAACCCGCTGGTAAATTTTACCGATCAGAGTAATGGCGCTATTTCCTGGGAATGGAACTTTTTTGATGACAATTCCGGCAGTAGCATTCAGAACCCTTCACACACCTATAGAGACACGGGCTGTTTTAATGCTTCCCTTAAGATCATGAACCAGTACGGTTGCAGCGATAGTATCGCGAAACCTGTATGTGTTCGTGGAGAATATACTTTCTACGCGCCTAATGCCTTCACTCCTTCTCATCCCGATGGCTTGAACGATAAGTTCTTCCCGAAAGGTACCGGTATCGACGAGGGACATTTCGAGTTCATGATCTTCGACCGCTGGGGTAACCTTATCTGGGAAACAACGGTATGGGGCGAAGGTTGGGACGGACGTGCCAATGGCGGAGCTGATATCGCGCAAATGGATGTATATGTTTGGAAGGCCCGTACAAGGGAGTTATACAGCGGCCGCGAGCATAAGTATATCGGGCATGTATCTCTTGTTCGCTAGAACAAGAGATGTCATCCTGAGCTTGCCGAAGGGCTGGTAAGGTAAGATCAGTGGCTGATCACGATCTTCTTCCGTATATCCCTGCAGCCGGCATCAGTGGAAAGTATATAAAGCCCGGCAGCCAGTTCTGAGATATCGATCTCCTTTGTATTCTGTCCGGCAGAAAGAACTGCGTCTTCAGCGTATACTTTATTTCCAAGCAGATCGGTTATCTTGAAATTGATCACGGTATTGTATTCAGGTACTTTGAACTGTAATGTAAGTTTTGATCCCGAAGGATTGGGATAAACGTTAAGGATATCGCTGCCCATGCCGGCGAAACTGGCGCCAAGGGTGCAGCTCCATTCCTTTTCACAAAGCTGGTTGGCTACTTTGCTCCAGCGGGTGCTCACGAAACTCTTTAGCCCGGGGATATCGGAAAAGATCCAGGCCTTTATGCTGCCATAACCCAGGTTATTCTCGAAATCCTCTTCGGTATACATCTGGTTGGCATTGGGCTCGGCATAGATATAGGGCCTTATCACATTCGCCATGCTGTCGATCTTCGGGAAAAGCTTTACAGGATTAAAGTCGTTGTATAAATAGGAGCATAGCGCTTCCATGTACTGGCGCTTGAATTCATCTGCTGCCAGCAGGTTCTTATTGAGCGGAAGCCTCGAAGGCGGATCAGGCAGGTAAAGAATGTCGAGGTCCTCGGCCTTGCTTTGCCACCAAAGGGGGAACACGCCGAACACCACGCCCACATCCCAGCTGATCCACTGGAACTTGTTGGCAAGGGAATCATTAAAGAGATAATAGTTGTGCGCGTTATAGATATAGGTATCGAGGTTCACGAACAAATTGTTGGCTGCCCAGGTCTTGATATAGTCTGAAGTATTGAAGGCGTTTTGAATATTCGTTTCAAAAGCTCCGCCGCTGTTGCAAATGGTATTGATAAAACCCACCAGGTCGCTCCAGTCGTTCTTCTTCTCGTTGGTCTTCAGCTCGTAGTCGTTATAGTACGAAGCCTGGTTGCTGCCTTTCCATTGCAGGGTGCCCAAAGGATCGCCTTTGTAAAGATTGCGGTCGTTATTGTTGAAATGGGTTTTGAGAAAGGTTTTGTCGATGGCTTCCACCGCTTTATACAAACCCACGTATTGCCCGTTATAGCTTACCCTCGTGTAGGAACAGCGAGGCGCGGCCAGCTTATGTTTGTTGAGAACATCCAGGAAAAGCTTTTCACGCAGCATGGTAGGATCGTAGGCTCCATTGTTCAAGTGTACGCCTTTCAACCCGTCGTACTTCCTGCCCTTTACATACTGGTTGAACTCAAGGCGGATCGGTTTCTTTTGTCCCGGATGGCTATAGGTGGAATTTCCTTTCAGCCGTACTCCAATTGAATCGAGCGTAGTGCCGTCGATGATCACCTGGCACATCATGTACACATCCTTGCCCATCGAATCGCCTTTGAACTTGTAATAGGTAAGCGAATCCCAGAAATAAGTTTGGCTGAACACCAGGTTGATGTCGTGGACCTTTGTATCAGCAAAGAGGCTGTCGCCGGGCTTTTGGGCCGGAGAAGTAAAAGAAATAAGCGCAAAAAGAAAATAAAAAGCAAGGCACCTGCGTTTCATTGCGGCTATTTCCACAAAGGTAAGGAAAGAGAAATTTGCACGCCCCCCCTCGACTCCGCTCGGGGTGACTATCCTGTCAGGCTGAGCGGAGTCGAAGCCTGCTCTTTAATATACTTTCGTATTTTTGACCTATGAACTTCTCTTCTAAGCTAATTGAGGAAGCCGTAAATGAATTCGCGGGCTTGCCGGGGGTAGGGCGTAAAACGGCCCTGCGCTTTGTGCTGCACCTCATGAAGTTGAGTGAGGAAGAAGCGCAAAAGTTCGGCGGAACAGTAATAAGGCTTCGCAAGGAGCTTAAGCATTGCAAGACCTGCCATAATGTTTCTGATAAAGAACTGTGCGACATCTGTTCCGGCCACCAGCGCGACCACAGCACGGTATGCGTGGTGGAAGACATACGTGATGTGATGGCGATCGAGAACACGCAGCAATACCGTGGAGTATATCATGTATTGGGCGGGATCATTTCGCCCATGGACGGCATCGGTCCTTCGGACCTGAACATTGAAACATTGGTGGAGCGTGTGAAAGGCGGCGAAGTGAAGGAAGTGATCATGGCGCTGAGCACTACTATGGAAGGCGATACTACCAATTTCTATATCTACAAGCGGCTCAAGGACCATAAGATCAATGTGAGCACCATTGCCCGTGGCATCGCCATCGGCGATGAACTGGAATATGCCGACGAGGTTACGCTCGGGCGCTCCATCGTGAACCGCACCCCCTACGAAAAAACCCTTACGGCTAAATGAAGCTTAGCGTTGTTATTGTCAATTACAACGTGGAACATTTCCTCGAGCAGTGCCTGCACTCGGTGCGCAAAGCCTTGAAGAATATTCCGGGTGAGGTGTATGTGGTTGACAATGCCTCGGTGGACGGCTCTTTGCAAATGCTGAAAGAAAAGTTTCCCGAAGTAAAGCTCATCGCCAATACCCGTAATACCGGTTTCTCATTCGCGAACAACCAGGCCATCAGGGAATCAAAAGGAGAATATGTTCTTCTGCTTAACCCTGATACGGTGGTGGAAGAAGATACTTTCGAAAAGATGCTGGCCTTTATGGACGCGCATCCGGATGGAGGAGGCTTGGGTGTGAAAATGCTGGACGGGAAAGGAAATTTCCTGCCGGAATCAAAACGTGGATTGCCTACCCCCTGGGTGGCTTTCTATAAGATGTTTGGCTTGGCGAAGTTATTTCCGGGTTCGAAGAAGTTCGGTAAGTATCATTTGAGCTTTCTTGATAAAGACAAAGTGCATGAAGTGGATGTATTGGCCGGGGCTTTTATGTTGTTGAGGAAGAGTGTGCTGGATAAGACCGGCTTGCTTGATGAAGATTTCTTTATGTACGGCGAGGACATCGATCTGAGCTACCGCATCACCAAGGCCGGTTACAAGAATTATTATTTCCCCGGCACGAGGATCATTCATTACAAAGGAGAGAGCACCAAGAAGTCGAGCGTGAACTATGTGTTCGTGTTCTATAACGCCATGGTCATTTTCGCCCGCAAGCATTTCTCGCAAAAGAACGCGCGAACATTTTCCTTCCTCATCAACATTGCCATCTATATCCGCGCCGGAGTTTCTATTCTCGCGCGATTGGTTCGCAGGATGTTATTGCCCATGGCCGACGCGGGTCTCCTGCTGGGCGGATTGCTCTTTATAAAGGAATACTATGAGCAGAACGTTAAGTTCATCGAAGGTGGCTCTTATTCGCCTTTGCTGGTCTGGACAGCTTTCCCTGGCTATATACTTATCTGGTTGTTCTCGGTTTACCTGAGCGGAGGCTACGACAAGCCGGTAAAACTGATGCGGATCGCCAGAGGCTTGTTCGTGGGCACGGCCATCATCCTTATCATTTACGCGCTGCTGCCCGAAAACTATCGTTTCTCCAGGGCACTTATTCTATTAGGTGCCGGTTGGTCGCTGGTAGTATTGCTGGCCACGCGCATGCTTTTCCATTTCCTGAAGATGAAAGGTTTTGCTTTGGATGGAAATGAGAATAAACGGGTGGTGATCGCCGGAGGAGCGGAGGAATGTGAGCGCGTAAACGGACTTCTGCGACAAACTTCGCTCAAGACCGCCTTTGTTGGATTTGTTAGTGTGGGCGAAACAGCAAGTAAAGGCGGCTCGGTGATCGGTAAGCTTAGCCAGCTGGATGAGGTGATCAGTATCTATAAAATTGACGAAGTGATCTTCTGCGCCAGGGACGTGGATGCCCGCACCATTATCGACCGTATGAGCTCCGGTTCCAGTACCGTTGATTACAAGATCGCCCCGCCTGAGAGCCTTTCGGTGATCGGCAGCAATAGCATTGAAACCTCGGGTGATCTGTATGTGATCGATATAAACTCCGTTACCAAAACTGCCAACAGGAGAAGTAAACGAGTATTAGATATTAGTCTTTCACTGCTACTGCTACTGCTACTGCCACTGGAACTTTTCTTAGTAAAGAATTTTATTGGCTTAGTCGCAAACATCATCGGTGTACTATTCGGACTTCGCTCCTGGGTAGGGGTTAGCAACGGACCTAAGGGCTTAAAGCCAGGAGTATTGAGCCCCAGCGACGCCTTCAAAAAGGAA
>JANWJV010000104.1 GCA_025451785.1 Bacteroidia bacterium
AAGGAAAGGAAAAAGAGCAAGGTCATGTTTGACCAGATGATCTTGCTGTTTACATGGTGGATGGTATGCAGCAAGTGATGGTGGTTGCCCCAATAAATGCCCACGAACACGAAGCTGAGCACGTAGCTGATGAACACGTGCTTCAGTTCGAACAAGGCATTCCAGCTGGCTTCGTGCGGAACTTTGAGCTCCAATACCATGATCGTTATGATGATGGCGATAACGCCGTCGCTGAAGGCTTCTAATCTTGCTTTGGTCATACGGCAAAGATATTCAAATGATATTTTTCAGGGCTTGTCCCTTCCCACAAATCGTTCCTTCCCAATTAAGAAGGCCATTGCCCGCTTTACATTTTTCTCAATGCTCTCCTCATTCTTGAGAAAACCAATATAGCGCTTGATCTCCTTTTGCCTTGAGGGCGGCAATGAATTGAATACCGCTAATACCTTTTTATTTTTCTTGAACGCTTTCTCCAGCGCAGGTGGCATTTCTACTTGTGGAGGCTTTGCGTCGAATTGAATTTTGAACTTTCCGCTGTCTCCTACATCCAACCCGGTGGCTTTTCTCATGGGAGTGTTGAGATACAACCTCCATTTTCCCTGGTATTTTACTAAAGTTTGCGTAAAGCGATGGCTGTTGAAGGTTCCTTTTACAGGAATAGGACCTTTGCTTTTTCCCGAATCTTTAAAAAGTTTCTGAAGAACTTCTTTAGGCAGCAACACATAAGGGTTTACCCCGATGATAAATATCTTCGCGGTAAAATCTTCAGGCATAACGTTTCAGCCAGCGCTCCGCTTTCGCTTTGTTCCCGATCCTGAATGCCTGGGCAGGCACAATGGGGCGGTTTATTTTGAGAAAGAGAAAAGCGAGGATCCACTGCATGAAGGAGTTGATAAGGAAGGCTTCGGCAGCTACAAAATCGCGGTGATGGCCCTTGGCAGTATAAGCCCTGGCTTCGGGGAGTACGTGGGTAAAATCGCCGGCTACGGTAAGCACCAGCGCCTTTTTACCACCGGCAAGCCTCCGGATGCAATCGTGGTTCTCTTTTATCTTTATGCTGGTATAAATTACAATGTCGGAGCAACGCAATTCTATAATGCCATCGGTACGCCTTATGACAACGGAATGGTCGAGGTCCTCTTTTATTTCAATATTGTCGGGAAAAGGAATTTTCATTGTTGCCCCTTACTTTGTAAGGGTAACTTTTTTCATCACCGCTTTGCCTTCAAGCGATATCTCTACGAAATACACGCCGTTCTGCTTATTGCTGATGTCGAAGCTGGCGCTGCTCTTCAAGCCCGAAGCAGGAACTTCGGTGATGAGCTCGCCAAGGAGATTGTAAACCCTGGTAGTAAAGGGCAGGGGAGAACCATCCAAGGAAACAGTGAATACACCTGTTCCCGGGTTGGGAAATATTTTTACAGAATTCTCAAGAGCGCTTTCACGAATGCCCACCGGAACACAGCCCTGTGAACTTAGCAGCGATACCCTTGCGCCATTGATGGCCGAGGTCATCCTTGTTTTTTGTCCAGCGGTAAACATGTTCATGCAGTTGTCGTCGCTGTAGTCCATATAGTTCATGAACATGATACCGGGCGAAGAGGTGGCGCAATTGTCGGTCTTGGGGAAATTAGGACAGCCGAACGTGGCATCGCCCTGGTTGGGAGTGTCGGTAACATTATCGGTCCCGCCGCAATTGCCAAAGTCATCGCCCCAAATGTGCTTGAGGTTGAACCAGTGTCCCACCTCATGCGTGGCGGTGCGGCCTTTGTCAAAAGGAGCCTGTACGGTGCCAATGGTTCCAAGGTAACGGTAGTCGATCACTACACCGTCATCCGAAGCGCCCGTAGCGCCGGGAGGATAGGCAAAGCCGAGTGTTCCACCTCCGTCAATATCGCAAACCCAGATGTTAAGGTATTTGTTGCGGTCCCAGATATTGTCGCCACCCTGAGAGTTTTGATAATATTTATTGGTGTTTCCGATCTGGTTTACCGTGGTCTGTTTGTGAATGATGCCGTTCGTGGGATTGTTGCTCGGGTCGCGCTGGGCCAGGCAAAACTGTATTTCGCAGTCGGCAGCGATAGAGCTCCATGTGGAAGGAGTGTTGGTCTTGTCGGCATTCAGGCGGCGGTAATCGTTGTTGAGCACCGTCATCTGCGTCTGCACCTGCGCGTCGCTGATGTTCTGCGTGGTATTGGTATAAAGTATGTGAAACACCACGGGAATCGTGACTACCACGGTGGTCTTGCCCTGGCTGTTCACCTGTTGCTGCGTTTGTTTCTCGATCTGGGCCAGGCGGGCATCCATAGTAGGGTCGGCTTTCCGCAGTGCTTCCAGCTTATCCACATAGCCGCAATGCCTTTGCTGGGCCTGGAGGCCGAAGGAGAAAAGGGAAAGAAGAAAAATGGACCGCACTGACTTCATGCTTGCTTTTTATTTTTGCCTGCTGCCTACTGCCTACTGCCTACTATCCCACCGCACAACCTGGCTCCTCGCTCTAAAGCCCACAGGGTTTTATCGCTCGGCCCTCTACTGTTTATTGATCACTACTTTTTCACTTGCCTTTTTATCCCCTGCGCTGGTCTCAACAAAATAAACTCCGTTGGACTGTCCGCTAAGGTCGATGCGCAGGCTTTGCGCTTCCACCGAGCCCAGCTCCAGTTTTTTCACCTCCTCACCCAGTACATTCATCACGCGAATGGTCACCTCGGTGGCATTCTCTAAAGCGATGTCGATATTGATAAGGCCCGAACTGGGATTGGGATAAATGCTGATGCGCTGGCTAAGTGTAAGCTCCGAAACACTAACGCCATATCCGCATTGCACCGTGCTTTGCGTAAGGTTGATCCTCATAGGGCTGCTGGTCATGGCGGTGATACCGCGCGTAGCCTGGCCTTTGGTGAACATCACACGACAAGCATCGTCGGTATAATCCATGTAGTTCATGAACATATCGCCGTTGGGGCCGTTAGCGCAGCAGGAAACGTAAGGAAAGGTGGGACATCCAAAGTTCATGTCGCAAGCCACTTGTGTATCGCTTACATAATCGCTCTGGCAGGTGCCATCGCCCCAAATGTGGCGGAGGCCCATCCAGTGGCCTATCTCGTGGCTGGCGGTGCGGCCCTTGTTGCTGGGCGCTTGTGCCGAACCAACGGTGCCTGTGGCGGTATGGCGGAGCACAACACCATCGGTGGTATTGGAGCCAAAAGGACCATTGAGGCCTTGCAGCGATGATCCGGGAGGGAAGGCCGCGTAGCCTTCAATGATGGTGCTGGTATTATTTACGTCATAAGGCTGTGTGATCCAGATGTTGAGGTATTTATTGGGATCCCAAATAGTAGCGGGCTTCATCACCGTGTCGATCCACTGGATATCATAAGGGCTCAAAGGCCAGCCTTTGCTGCTGCGGTTGATGCGCTCAATGCCGGGCTCCGCCAGGGTATTTCCGCTGGGATCTTTGGCGGCCATACAAAAGTTAATGGCCATGTCGCCGGCCAGCGACTTCCATACAGAAGGTATATTGCCGATGTCGGAATTCCAGCCGCGGAAATCTTTGTTATTCACATCCATCTGCGAAAGGATCTGCGCCTGGCTGATGTTCTTGCCGAAGCCTGCGGGTTCGCCGCTGTGTATCACGTGGAAGATAACAGGGATCATCCACCCGGTTTGTACGGTGGGATTGCCGTTCTTCTTGGCGTTCTGGCTCATTTGCTCCATCCAGTTCTCAAAATCCTGGAGTGTGCCCATGGCGGGATTGTTAGCGCGACGAATGCTGTCGAGCGTCATGGTGGCACATTTTTGCGCTGTTGCTAAACCAGCGGTGAATGTCAGCAGAAGGATAAGGGTGAGTAGTTTTAATTTCATAAGGCGTCAGGTTAATAATTGACTAAAATAAGGAATTATCTACTAAATACCAATTCGGTACTAATATACTAATCCTTCATTAGCGCATTCGTATTTTATTAGTAATTGGTAGATACATACCTTTGCCCCATGGCGCACCGGATATTATTGGCTGAGGACGAAAAGAACCTTCGTGAAACCATCAAGCTTAACCTTGAGATGGATGGCTACGAGGTGAGCGCCGCGGTAGACGGCAAGCAGGCGCTGAAGACATTTAAATCCTCCACTTACGATCTTGTTATCCTCGATATCATGATGCCGGAGATCAATGGTCTTGATGTATGCCGTGCGATACGTGCCGAGAATACCGAGGTGCCGGTGCTGTTCCTTACCGCCAAAAGTTCGGGCGATGACCGTATACAGGGACTAAAGACCGGTGCTGACGATTACCTGACCAAGCCTTTTGAGTTGGAGGAACTTTTGTTGAGGATACAGAACCTGCTGAAAAGAAGAGCGGGGAAAGAGAAAGAGCTAACAGCGTTTAGCTTCGGCGCGAATCATATCAACTTTCTTACCTATGAGATACAGGGCCTTGATGGAAAGCAGCGTATTACCAAGAAGGAGATAGAGCTATTGCGGCTTTTGATCCAGCGGAAGAATGAAGTTGTTTCACGCGATGAGATATTAGCCACGCTCTGGGACGAGGATGCTTCGCCTTCGGCGCGTACGATCGATAATCTGATCCTTGCTTTCAGAAAGTATTTTGAAAAAAACCAGAAAGAACCGGAATATTTTCATTCCGTTAGGGGGGTCGGTTATAAATTCAATGGTTAATGTTTAAGGGCTAATGGTTAATGGGTGGTTCAAATTCCATTATCCATTAAACATTATCCATTAACCATATCATCTACTCTTTAACTATCCGAACTTCCGTCCTGCGATTTTGCTGCCTCCCTTTATCATTGGTATTATCGGCCACAGGCTGCGTGGCTCCGTAACCTTTGGCAGTCACTCTTTCGGCTGCGATGCCTTTACGGATAAGGTAGTCGCGCACAGCAGCCGAGCGGTCCTGGCTTAGCTTCATGTTTTCGTCAGCTTTGCCTACGTTGTCGGTGTGCCCGGCGATCTCGATCACCAGCGATTTTTTCAGTTTCATAAACTCGGCCAGTTCGTTCAGCTCTTTAAATGATTCGGGGCGTATCACCGACCGGCCAGAATCGAAGAACACATTGTCGAGGGTATAGGTCTTGGGCAGTTCTACCTTGATGCTGAAATCGAAATTGATAAGGCCATCCTGTGAAGGAACCTTTATGGTGTTATAATCTTTATCGTCGCTAAAGCTCTTGTACTTTACCAGGTACTCGTCGCCTTCGGGGATAAGAATAGAGAATTTACCGTCGGCACCAGTAACGCCGCTGTACGTTTTCTTGGTCTTTTGCGCTACAAAGGTCACCTTTTCTCCTTCCTGTGTTTTGTTATTGCCGTTCACTACCGATACGTTAAGCAATGCTTCGGTCTCCGTAGGTTCCAGTTTTGTTTGGGCAACGACGGTAGTAATGATAAGAGAGAAGAGGAAGGGTAGGAGTTTTTTCATGATCGATGTTTATTCTATAACGAAGATATTGAATTAAAGATACACTTGCGGTTGGGTTCCCTCCCTTGTTTCGGCGTAGCAGATAGGAGGGCCGAGCGAGAAAGCCCTGTGGGCTTTAGAGCGAGGAGCCAGGTGGTGCGGCTGGCCAGGGAGGGGTCCTCAACCTGAATATTCGGAGATAATATACGTGAGCAGCAATATCAGCAGGATGACCAGGAAAACATATTTATTCTTGTAAAGCGGTGTTTTGTAAAGCGGCTTCGTGGCTTTCTGGTAATCGTGGATAAGCTTTTTAAAATCCTTGTGTTTGTCGATCTGCTTGTCGGGAAGATCAGGCTGGTCAATATTGAATTTATGCTTTGCCATACGGCTTATGTTTTGTGTATTATCAGTGTCTTTAATTTCTCCAGCACCCTGTACACCTTTGTCTTCGCGTTGTTCTCGGTGATCCCGAATATGTCTCCTACTTCGCTGAAGGACCTCTTTTCGAAGAAGCGGAGCTCTATCAGCTGCAGCGATTCTTCGGGCAATTGGGTGAGGGCCTGCATCAGGCGCTGTTCTTTATCATGATCGTAAGTACTTTCTTCATCAACAAGCGTGCGGAAGTCGTCTCTGTCGAGGCTGATCATGCGGTCGCCCTTGTTCTTTCTAAAGTACATATTTATTTCATTCAGGGCGATGCGAAACAGCCATGCGGAGAAGGGCAGGCCCCTGTGTTTATACCTGTTGATGTTGATGAGCGCCTTCAGGAAGACCTGCGAAACAATGTCGGCGCTGCATTCCTCGTCGCCAGATCGCCTGAAAACGAACACGAAGATCTGCTTGTAATAGCGCTCATACAATACATCGAACCGGGCAGGGTTGGCCTGCGCTTCCCTGATCTGCTCGAGCTCTTTCTGAATGTCACCAGGAGTTTTGTGGTACTGGTTCAAACCTCTCGCTTCGTTTTCCATCATAATGTCCGGGGGCTAAAAAAGATACGGGGTTCATTTTAGGGCTTTATATGGTCATTATAATCTTAACGCAGGTTTTTGGTGTTTATTATAAGATGGACAAATATAGGGACCCGTAAACAATCACGCGCCGGGCGGCAAATGGTCAATGAAATAAGGGGGGCGGTGGCCGATCTTTGCGAAGCATTCCAGGGAGGACCTGCACAAAAGAAACCGATCAAATTTTTATGGAGACTCAAGAGACCATTATCAGCGACGTATATTCCCTCATCCGGCGCATCTATTCCCTTATCCGGGAGGCCGAGCAACTTATCAAGCAGGCCTCGGCCGCAGCCTAGCCTCCTCTTTCGTATCTTTAACAGGTAAACACGTTATACCTGTGATGCAAGCACGTACTTTCTTTGTTGCCTTTGTATTGCTGTGTTTTGCCCGGCCTGTTGCTGCGCAAAGGACCGTGTATTCCGATATCAGCCTTCGTGTTACAGTCATCGATAGCTTAAGCCGCCAGCCGCTCGACTCGGTGAATGTTATTGTATACCGCTTCAGGGGCCATCGCAAGAAACCCGAGCAGAAGACCATCAACTTCAGTCAGTTCTATGAACTTAGTGCCACCGAGCCCTTTCGGATCACCGAGAACAGCGTGTTTGAGAAGGAAGGGTATTTCCCTTCTAAGATCAGGGAGCAATACAAAGTAAAGAACCGCGTGGCCAGCGTGAATGTGTATATGCGGAAGAAGAAAGGTGGCGTGAAGCTGGTCAAGCCAGAATAGTGTCGGTAGCAGCGGCAGTAGCAGCAGGATTGGTATCATTTTTGGAAGAGGCAGCCCCGAGTTCCCGAAAATGATTAGAAAACTACCCGTTTTTATCCTTTTATTATTTGTGCTTCCCGCCTCCTCACAGGAGAGCGACTCGGCCTACGCGGAACGGGAGGCCCGCCTGCTGGAAGCCGTAAAATACCGTTACAATATTTTTAAGTTCGACGTATGCAAGACCTTCGTAGGGGGTGTTGACCTTATCTACGAGCGCCGTGCCAACCTCAATATTTCCTACATCGGTGACCTGTACTGGAACTTCGGTGAAAGCTATAAAGGCTTTTACGCCACGGCCGGGCTCCGTTACTATTATAACCTGGAGAAGCGTATCCTGGAGCGCTATGAGAAAAAGGGTGAGCAAACCTCCTGCATGTCAGGCAACTATTTCCAGGCCGACCTCTGTTTCTTTAATAAAGCCGGCGAGATACATAAAGATGACGGGGTGGATGGCCCTGGCATCGCGCCTGGAATTCGTATCGGCGTTCAGCGTAAACTGGGCCGCATCTTTTATTGGGATTATTGGTTCGGGTATCAGTTGCCTTTCCCTGACCGCCGCCCGGTTGACGACCGCATCCTTAACACAGGGACCCTCAGGATAGGTTTCGCATTCGGCATCGGCTACAAATGAAAAAGTTCGCGATACTCGGCCTGCTTCTTGCCAGCTTCGGTGTTTCAGCACAGCAGCGCCTCGGACTTACCACTTCCCGTTATTCGGGCCTCAACTCCAGCTTCATCAATCCTTCTTTCAGTATCATTTCTCCCTACCAGTTCGACCTTAACCTGGCCACCGCCTGCTTTAGTGCCGATAATTACCTGCTGAACATGAAAGGCAGTCTCGCCGATCTCTTTTGGGAAGAAGCCACTGTTCAATTGGTGAACAAGAAGAACACTGGTTTTAATGTGGACATGCTGGGTAAGCTTCCTTCGCTCAGTTTGAAGTTCGATCGTTTCTCAGCCGGCTTCTTCTATAATAAGCGCCTCAACATCAGCGGCTACCGTTTTCCTTCGCAGTTCGTTAACGATATGGTGTACGGGTTTGACAAGGCGAAGAACGGGCAGGTGATGACCATGCCGCTGTGTAACATGGGTTTGATGTTTTGGGATGAGATGGGCGTGAATTTTTCGGGTGTGCTGGCGCAATTCGAGAACGACCGCATCAATATGGGGATGAACGTAAAATATGCCTTCGGTGCTGAGGCCTACCATTTCCGTACCGATGGCGACTGGAAATATGTTTACAACGACACCACACTTCGCATCCGCGACCTTACCGGCGAAGTTCGTTACATGGGAGAACAATACGGTAAAGGGGTAGCCTTTGATGTTGGCTTCAACTGGGTGAAACTACAAAAGGGGAAGTCATTCGCGAAAACAAGCACTCCCAACAAAAAGCTTAACAAAGATTATCTCTTCCACCTGGGCGTTTCGCTCACCGACGCGGGTAACGTTCGTTTTGGCGATGGCTATGTTCACAAGGTGAATGTTCGCAACCTCGATATACCGGTTCTCGCTTCTCTAAAAAGCATCGAGCTCGATTCGCTGGAAGAACTTCTTTTTGGTGTGCTCGAAAAAGTGGATACGGCCGGCAGCGTGAAGATAGGTTCAGGAGGAACGGTGAGCCTTGGCGAAACTTCGCAGTTCGATATTAAGATGCCGACGGCATTCGGTTTGCAGTTCGATTACCATGTAAAGAACAAGTTCTATGTGAACAGCAGCCTTACGCTGGGACTCAGCTCGCAATTCCTCGCCCAGTTGCGCAGGCCCAGCCAGCTAACAGTAACACCCAGGATACAGTCGCCGAACTTCGATTTCTCTTTGCCCTTATCCTTTTACGAGTTCAGGACCTTTACGGTGGGGGCAGCCATCCGCATTAAAGGCTTCGAGATAGGCAGCGACAGGCTTTACAGTTATACCGATGGCATGAGCAAGTACAAAGGCGCCGATGTGTATGTGAGCATGAAGATCAGCATCGAGGAACTGGAGCATACGTTCCTGAAGCCTTATATCCCCAAAAAGGAAAAGCCGGTTGAAGTGGGAGGTTATGCCAACAAGTTCGGCTTTAAGCCGGGCGAGAAGGCACGCATCTATTACAGCGATGATCCCCGTGAAGGGCAGCAGTTATACCTCAATAACTTCAAAGGCGATACACTTGAGTATATCCACGCCGAGATCAGCGGTCAGCGCAAACAGCGCTACCGTGCCTGGAAGTACGGTTATGGTTACGCCATCTCTGCGAACTATAAAGTATCAAGTAAGATACCCAGCGGCGTTTATTTCGTGGAGAATAAAATTCCGGTCGTTATCAAGCCTGCCACGGCCGATAAGCCTGAAGTGCTGGTGGTAGTTCCCACCAATACACTGGAGGCCAATAATACTGTTGGCGGCCGCGGGCTTCATAATGTAGCTGCCGAAAGCAAGCGCAATAAGCCGGGAAATATTGTTTCCTTTCTCAGGCCATATTCAGGAAGAGGTTTTCGCGACCTGGAGCAGCTTAGCGCGATGCTGGCAAAGTATCCCGCAGGAAAAGTGGGATACATCACCGACATAGAGTTGGAACGTTATTCATCTATCAAAGACGCGAAGGTGATCATCATTGCCGGCAACAGCCAGCACTGGACCCGCCAGGCCCGTGAGAACTTTGATAAGTACATTGAGAAAGGCGGCAATGCCATGCTCTTCTCTTTTGACTTTATGAAATACCAGGTGCGCTATCGCTCGAAAGATCGTCAGCTGGTATGTTATAAACGCAGGCTTACCGATCCTACGCCCGACGCGCTCAACAAGACCACCCGCTGGGATGATCCCAACCTCGAATACACGCGCCCGGCCTATCGTACCATCTCGTTCGACTATCGTACTGTCAATTTCCAGGATTCTGCCGTGTATGCTGGCCCGCAAAGCCTGCTCAAGCTTGAGAGCGATGTGATGGTGGATGTATTCAAACTTCGTTACATGCCTTTTACCCGCGACTTACAGGGCAAGCCCGAAATGCTACAGGCCATTCTTTATCCCAAAGCGAATTACATGATCCCTGTGTATGTTGTGAAGAATACAGCCAAATCAGGCCTGCTGGTTGACTTTGGTAACGATGAAGTGATACGCGCGGGCACCGATACTGAGAAAGCGCTTTTTACGCGCACACTTAACGCGATCCTCGCCAAGTGATCATCTCCGGCATATCTCCCTGAAATCGCAATAAACACAATTGGCTGGCTCTTCGGTTTGGGAGAAGGGAAGCCTTTCGTCAAAAATATCTTTCAAAAGAAGTTGGAGCTGCTCTTCGAACTTGTTCAGCTTGTCGGCATTGAGTGCCGTTTCGCCCTGAATGCTCACGGGTTTTAGCCCGGCGCTCAGTTCCCTAAAACTAATAATGCCCGAAACGAGGTCTTCTTTGCGCTCCTGTGTCCTGCTGTAAAGCCAGGCATACATCAACAGCTGAAAACTTTTGGCAAGGCTGCTGTCGAGGCGCAGCTGTTCCCAATCTTCCAGTTCCAGTTCCTTGTCACCGGCCTTTCCTGTTTTGTAATCAACGATGCGGGTAATGCCCCCTTTGCGGTCGATGCGGTCGGCGGTGCCTTTTAAGAGAATAGTTCGTTTGCCGATGTTCATTGTTGCTTCGAGCGAAACTTCCAGTGCGTTCACCTGTAATTTTTCTCCGGCTTCCAGTGCCTCCGCCTCTTTCTTCAAATAATTGTTTACAAAACGCAGTGCCACTTTTTGCGCGAGCAGGTTCTTGCCGTAAGCCAGGTCGCTTTCCCTGAAGTGTTCCAGGAATTTCTGACGCATCAGTTCTTCCACCCGCGGTATCATCTTTTGGATGTCGCCGGCGGTAATATTCACAGAGAGGTGTGGTGTATAAAGGTCCTGCAATACCGCGTGGATAACGCTACCCAATACATCGGCGCCAATGCTTTCCTCCACTTCGTCGGCCTCGCGCAAACCGGCAACGGCATGAAAGTAGAATTGCAAGGGGCAGTTGATGTATTTGTTGAGCAGTGAAGGGGAGAAGCCTTTGGCGGCTTTTTGTTCCAGCGCTTCGATCACTTCTTTTGACTTGCTAATGCTTATCCCGCTTTCTTCGGCTTCCGTTCCGCCGGCATACAACAATTGACGGCTGATCTTCACTTTAGGATTTGCGGTTGGAAGCTCGGACAGCAGTTGTGTAATGAACCTGCTTTGTTCCCCATTGCCGAAGGTATCGGTCTCGGTATTGTAAAGCAGCCAGATATTTTTGGAGCGCTGCAAGAGCCGGTAAAAGTGATAGGCAAAAATAGAATCACGGTCGCTGTATACAGGCAGCCCATAAGCCTTCCTAAGATCATAGGGAATGAAAGAGTGATGTGTGCGCCCTGAAGGAAGTATGTTCTCATTGGCCGAAAGCAGGATCACATTCTCAAAATCGAGTGCCCGTGTTTCCAGCATACCCATTACCTGCAAGCCGCTGAGCGGTTCGCCGGAGAAGGGCAGAGTGGCGTTACGAAGTACCTGCTGTAAAATGCCGCGCAAGGTCTTGGGCTCCAGTATGAACTCCTCCCTTTCGGGAATGGAGCGTATGCGTTTCAATACCTTACTGAAAGCGAGGAGGTATTCCAGTTCAATGTCCTGTTTCTTTTCGTCGGGGGTTGAGCGCTCACGGAAATTCTCTTTCATTAGCTCCAGCAAGGCGCTTAATGTGTCGAGGGCACCGGAAGCGTTTTCCCACTTTTTCAAAACGGTACCAAGCACTTCGCTCTTCGAAGCCGCATCGCCCAACTCTTTTTCTGAGATATACACAATGTTGCGCCGGCGTATCTGTCGGCTTAGCTCCCCGGCCGAAATATCTTCGCTATAAAGCAACGCGCCGGTATAAGGGTGGCTTAGAAAACGCAGCAGGTCTTTGTGATAAAAGCGCGGGCTTGTTTTACCCCTGGCATTCTCATGCAAGCGGAATACCGCTTCGAACAAACTATACAAGGGTGTGTTGCGCAGGCGATAACCCATTGTTACGTTCACATTTTGGATGCTCGCCGGAAGCGAGTGCAGTACGGGGAACAAAAGATTTTCATCGGCAAGCACCAGCGCCGTGGAGCTTTCCGCTTTTTCTTTGAGGCTGCTTAATATCTCACCGGCGGCCTTGGCTTGCGCCACTCCCTTCGGCACGCCGATCACATGAATGTCTTTTTCTTCTTTAGCGATAAGCTCATCCTCCCATAAGAACTCCTTTCCCAAAACGCTGTCCTTTTTGTACCTGCGCAAAAACTTTCCGGCCTCCTGCACCTTGTCATTGGTGTAATAGGTGTCGGTATCCCACAGGGCTTCGGCCTTGCCCGACTGCAATAGTATTTTAATGATCTTCTCCTCGGCGGCGCTCATGGCATTGAAGCCGGCGAAGATCACCTTGGTCCAGGAATGCTCTTTTATCCGCTGTTCAATGTTATCGGCAGCTATGCGGTAGGCCTGGCCTTTGTAGGCCATGTTCTGCTTCAGAAGCTTTGGTCCCAGCTCATGATAGTAATGCCCCAGTGAATCCCAAAATTTGAGATAATCTTTTTGCAGATCGCTGAGCTGCTCCGCGCTCAGGCTCCAGTTCTCTATCTCACGTACCTCGGCCAGGTTCCGGAATAATTTCTCCGTATCGGCAAGGCTGCTGTCGGCCTCGCTAAAATCGTTGAGCAGCAAACCCGCCCAGCGGCTGAAGCTCCCGAAGTCCTCAGCATCAGCGCCTTTGTGATCGCGGTAAATGCCGTACAGCGCGAATAGCTGCGTAACGGTATCGGCTATGGTAAGCCCCGAAATACGGGCGATAAAATCGTCGGTGGAAAAGATCTCCGGTGCCCAGGTGGGTTTCTTGAGGCTTTTGGCAAGGTGCTTCCGGAAGAACAATCCCGCCCTTCGGTTGGGCAAAACGATGCAAAGCCCTGGCAGGCCTTCGCCATATTTAAGGCTAAGGTGTTCTACCGTTCTTTCTAAAAAACTTTGCATGCAAGAGCTGTTGAATCAAAGCTAAAATTAATTTTGCTTGGTAGATGAAAACGGTCACTTATCCTCAATACCGGAAATATCCTAACGAAAAGGCGTACTTCAAGGTCATTTCAGAAAAGGAGTTTGAGGAGCTGTTGTGGGGTCACGGCGGCTGGACACGCCGTATCTACAAAGCGGGAATATTACCCGACTACAATTACATCTACGATCTTACATTCGATTACAGCAAACACTGGATGGAGATATCACGGGAAGAATACGAGGAGAAAAGAAGCCTGAGCAAAGAGGCTTAGTAGCCGTACAGGTCGTCGTCCTTCGAGCTTTGTTTTTTCTTTCCCTTTTTGCCTTTCTTCTGCACCTCTACGATCTCCGCTTTCCAGTTCATGTCGCCGGCGTGGCGGCCGTTGTCGCGGATGGCGGGCGATACGATCTCGTCCATCAACAGGCCGATGCCCCATATGCAGGCACCTACGAGTGCGATGGTGCCGCCTACGGGCCAAACATAAAAATCGTCGTTGATGAAAATACTGAGGCCGGTATGTGTTACAATATCGCCGGCAATGATGAGCCCGTTGCCTACGGCCCTCGCGGTATTGGCCTCACGCTCGTAATTCCTCGAGTTGATAGCAACGATCTCAATTTGGGAAACCGGAATGTTATCATCGTTGATCACCAGCGAAGAGTCGCCGATGCTTTTGAGGGTGCCGTGTTGTACGGAACGATTGCTATCGTTCTTTATCCGGTAAATGAGCTGGGTTCCTTTGCCTATGGTCTCCACACGCCCGGTATGGGTGCTGGTTACCTGGAGGGCCTTTTGCGCGAAAGAATTAAGCGAAAAGGCAAAAAGAAAAATAAACAGGATGAATGCGGGGGTAAGTTTTTTCATGGCTGTTCGGTTGGTCCGGTTAAAAACACCAAAAATTATACCGTTTTACCAAATTTCGATACGCTCCCCGTCCCCTTTATGCATCTTTTCGCCCGCTTTTATGCCAAAAGCCTCATGGAACTCCTTCATGTTCGACAAAGGTCCGAGCACCCTGTACATACCCGGTGAATGGGGATTGGTAACAAGATACTGCTTGAGGAAGGCCGGCTGGAAATTGGTCCTCCAGCCCTGTGCCCAGGAAATGAAGAAGCGCTGCTCAGCTGTAAAGCCGTCGATCTTGGTGGGCACAGGTTTCCCAACCAGCGATTTTTTATAAGCATAATAGGCAAGGGTCAATCCGCCCAGGTCGGCAATGTTCTCGCCAATGGTCAATGCGCCCATCACATGCATGCTGTCGATGGCTACATAACCGTCGAACTGCTTGATGAGATTACCTGCCTTGACCATAAACTTCTCTTTGTCCTCGGGTGTCCACCAGTCTTTCAGGTTTCCATCCGCATCATATTGGCTGCCCGAGTCATCAAAGCCGTGCGTGAGCTCGTGGCCGATCACCGCGCCCATGCATCCGTAGTTCACGGCGTCATCAGCATCCTTATTAAAGAAAGGAGGTTGCATGATGCCCGCAGGGAACACGATCTCGTTCATGGAAGGGTTGTAATAAGCATTCACCGTTGAAGGGGTCATGGCCCATTCGGTACGGTCAACAGGTTTGCCCAGGCCGTTGAGCCTGCGCTTGATCTCGTATTTGTTGGCGTTAAGTACGTTCATTACGTAAGAGTCCCTGCTTATCAAGAGCCCGCTGTGGTCGCGCCATTTGTCGGGATAGGCTAGCTTACGAACGATCGCTTCCAGTTTGATCACCGCCTGCTTCTTGGTCTCGGGGCTCATCCAGTCGCGAGAAAGGATGCGCTCCTTATAAGCGGCAACCAGGTTGTCCACCATTTCGTTCACTTTCTTCTTTGCCTCTGGACTGAAATGTTTCTCCACGAACAATTGTCCCATCACCTGGCCGATGTTCTGGTCAACGGTCTCCAGCACTTTCTTCCAGCGCGGCTTTTGCATTGTGATGCCCGAAAGGGTAGTTCCATAAAATGAGAAGTTCTCGGTCACCACCGCCTTGTGCATATAAGGCGCTACTTCGTGAATAAGGTTCCATTGCAGGTAAGCTTTCCAGTCGGCGATGGGTATTGATTTTATTAATTCGGCTGAACGGGTCATGAACTCGGGCTGGCCTACGATCACTTCCTTAACCGTTGCGCCCATGCTGCCCATGTAAAGGCTCCAGTTGAAGCCGGGCGTGATGTCAGAGAGTTCTTTGATCGTTTTTTTGTTGTAGTTCTTTTCAGGGTCACGCAGTTCCACTCTTGTTCTGCTTGCTTTGGCCAGTTCGGTTTCAATGTTCATTACCGCTTTGGCTTGCACCGCTGCCTCCTCGGGCTTGTTGCCAAGCAGCTGCAGCATGTTCTGAACGTGTTTTACATACGCTTCGCGTACTGTTTTTTGTTCGGGCTTTTCGCTCAGGTAATAGTTCTTTTCAGGAAGGCCCAGGCCGTTCTGGTAGAACTTTATAATAAGGGAACTGCTGTTCTTGTCATCCTGGTCAACAAAAGGACCGAAGAGCGTGCCCATACCCATGCTATGATGATGTGCCAGCGCCTTTACCAGGTCATCGGTGGTCTTTATCTTGTTAATGAGTGTCAGCTCTTCTTTCAGAGGAGCTATGCCTGCCTTTTCTAACTGCAATGTATCCATTCCCGACGCAAAAAAGTCGCCTACCTTTTGGCGGCAGCTGCCTTTTTCGGCCTTCAGGTCTGTGCTGGCCTCTTCGGCAATGGCGCGCAGGTTCTTGTTGTTCCTGTCCGCTACTTCACTGAAGCTGCCCCACACCCTTTCTGAAGAGGGAACAGGATTGTTCTTCAGCCAGGAGCCGTTTACGTACTGGTAAAAGTTATCGCCGGGCTTGGTGCTGGTATCGAAATTACCTGTATCGATGGCTTTGATAATAGCATCGCCCAGGGTCCAGGAAACGAGTCCTGCCGTGGCAATTAAGGTAGGGTAGAGTAGCGCTTTCTTCATGGTTTTTATTTGGATGGTGCAAATTACTTCTATTATTTTATTCGGCAAATACGGTTCCCTGTTAATAAATGTTAAAGGGGGCCTTTCTTCTTTGGTATTTTATTTGCGTGCCCACGCAACCATCATGCCATCGCGGCGTCTTTGTTATGGATTTACGTATCTTTCTGCCTGTTATGAGAACGATCCTCTTTTTACTTGCCTTCTCAGTGTTCCCTGAAGCCTTTGCTCAGGACCTCGGCGCATATACCGATAACCGGGGGTATTTTTATGTGTTCGACAAAGGCATTATTAAGGAAATGGAATACCTGCCGGTGAAATCGTTCAAGGCCGGCGGCTCCAGCGTGGCCTGGGTAAGTAACACCAATGATTTCAAGGTTTATTACAACGGTGAGGTGAACAAGATAGAAGAAGACGTTCCCCCCGAAGATTATCATGTCAGCAACTACCTTATCGCTTATCGTTACAATACCAAACTTAAAGTAGTGGACAAAGGTCGCATGTCGGTGCTGGTATATTTCGGTTCTTCTTATTCTGTTGGCGATAGCGTGGTAGCCTTTCTCGATAACACCATGAACTCCTTTAAAGTGTATTACCAGGGATCTATCACCGAGCTGGAGAATGGATTGTCGGGCGCCCCGGTCAACGGCTTTATAGCCGGCGGCAACGCGGTGGCCTTTATCGGCCGCGACAATCATTTTAAAGTGTTCATGCGCAACAAGACCACCGAGGTAGAGAACAATAAGCCCACTACTTACCAGGTAGGGATGAATACTGTTGCTTACGTGGATGGCTTTACACAGGCCTTCAAAGTATTCTATAACGGCACCACTTATACGCTTGAAACCACGCCCCCTAAAACATTTAGTGTAGGCAACGACATGGTGGCCTATACTGATAATATGGGAGAGTTCAGAATATTCTATCGAGGAAAGAAATTGGAGATATCTTCTTTCGAGCCGAAGTTCTTCACGGCCAGCGGCTATACTGTTTTGTATGGCGATGACCGCAGTTTCAATGCTTTTTGGGAAGGAGAGAGCTATGCGTTGGAAACCTATATTCCCGATAAATATTCCTGCAGTTGGAACTCTGCCGTTTGGGTAGACATGAACAATAAGTTAAAGATGTTCAGTCTTGGCGATGTGAAACAGGTGCTTTCGCTGGAAAAGATCAACTCGATGGAGCTGAACCGGAATGTGTTGCTTTATAACATTGGGAACAATACGACCCAGATCTACTATAAGGGTAAGACGTATTATTGAATTATCCTTCCGTCCTTCATCACCAGTTTCCTGTCGGCCATGCCCGCCAGCTCTTCGTTGTGGGTAACGATCACAAATGTTTGCTGGAACTTTTCGCGCAAGGTGAAGAACAGTTTATGAAGTTCTTTCGCTGAAGCTGAATCTAAATTGCCGGAGGGTTCGTCGGCAAAGATCACCGCTGGATTATTTACCAACGCACGGGCCACAGCCACGCGTTGCTGCTCGCCCCCCGAAAGCTCAGAGGGCTTGTGCTGCATACGATCGCGCAAACCAAGGAACTCCAGCAGCTCGATGCTCTTGCTTTCGGCTTCCTTTTTATCGGTACCGGCAATGAAGGCAGGCATACAGGCATTTTCGAGGGCGGTAAACTCAGGCAGCAGGTGATGGAACTGGAACACGAAGCCAATGTTACGGTTACGGAACTGACTTAGCTTCTTGCTGCTAAGATCGGCTACAGCAGTGCTGTTGATCTCCACATTTCCGGTATCGGCCTTATCAAGTGTTCCAAGGATGTGCAGCAGGGTGGTCTTTCCGGCGCCTGAAGCGCCAACGATCGACACTACTTCGCCTTTGTTCACCTGCATGTCAACGCCTTTGAGCACTTCCAGCTGTCCGTAGGTCTTGTGAATGTTTTGTGCCTTTATCACGAAGCAAAGGTAAAAGTTCTGCTCAATTACAGGGTTTCAGCCTTCAGCAGTTGACCTGTATATTATTCCCGGTAAAGCTTCCGCACACGCCGTTCATTAAGCCGCTGTTGACTTTTCATACCCTGTTCCGTTAAATTCGTTCAGCGATCATCGATCATTTGATGAACGCAGGGAAGGGCACCTGACTTGTATACTTTTCCTGAATATTGGTAAAGTGCCTGACTGGTAGCGATAGAACGCCCCCGTTTTCGCCCCCTTCCCCAATGAGAAATGCCGTATCCCCAAGGTGTTTCTGTTATGCGAATTGTATTGTTGACCTGTATAGTATAAGGCTTGTTTAAGCCCCGCTGCCCCTTATGGCGGGATATTTTTGGATCAGTTAAGCTTGATAAAACCACACGCTATGACAACACACAAACACACACTGCTGGCCCTCGCATCATTGATGCTGGCCGGCGCGGTACAGTCGAGGGAGATCACGGATTTCCAGGGAAAGAAGAAAACCTCTGTGATCAATACCATCGCTTCTTCCTGCAGCCCAGCAACGGCGCAAACCGACCTCGATATCAATAACGTGCGTACCACCATTCTGAGCGGCGGCGACATGTGGTGGGACCTTAGTACAGCCAAGTACGAGATCCCCAAAGGAGGAAAGGCGCATAGCATCTTTGCCGGATCCTTGTGGATCGGCGGCATCGACGATGGCAATAACCTGAAGGTGGCCGCCATGACCTATCGCCAGAATGGTAACGACTTTTGGCCAGGTCCGCTTGATGTAAACAATGTGAGCGTTGACGCGGGCACCTGCAGTAAGTACGACAGGCACTTCAAGATCACCCGCAAGGAAGTAGAGGATTTTTATGAGGCCTATAAGAATGGCTTCGGCGGCGGTTATGTGATCCCTAAGTCGATACTCGAGTGGCCCGGCAATGGCGATGTTTCAAAAGGCCAGGCCAAATACCTCGCGCCTTTCTTCGATAATGATGGCGATGGTATGTATGATCCCTACGCCGGAGATTATCCTGACTATAATATTACCGGTAGTACCAGTTGCAGTTCCAACCTTTACGGCGATGGAACACTGTGGTGGGTGTTCAACGATCGTGGTGATATCCATGGCGAGACCCAGGCGGAGCCTATCGGCCTCGAGATACATGCGCAGGCTTTCGGCTTTACCACTAACGACGAGATCAACAACATGACCTTTTATAATTACAAGATCATCAACCGCTCTAAGTCGAAACTTACCAAGACCTATTTCGGCGCCTGGGTGGATACTGATCTTGGCTATTTTGATGATGACTTTGTAGGTTGCGACGTTAGCCGCGGCCTGGGCTTTTGTTATAATGGCCTGCCAAAGGATGGCAGCGGCGCTGTGGGAACCTATGGAAATTATCCTCCCGTTGTTGGTGTCGATTTCTTTGAAGGCCCCTTTGCCGATCCCAATGGAAAGGCCGATCCCATTACCCCAACGGACGCGAACTCTGCCAACGGCATTGGTTACGGTGATAATATAGTTGACAACGAACGCCTCGGCATGAGCAAGTTCGTTTACTATAATAATAATCCAGCCGCGGTTACCGGCGACCCCACCAATCCTTCACACTTCTATAATTACCTGAGCGGCTTTTGGAAGGACGGAACACCTTTCACTTATGGCGGTACCGGTTATGGCGGCGCCACGGCTTGCAACTTTATGTTCCCCGGCGATTCTGACCCGCAAGGATTCGGCACCGGCGGACAGATCAAGAACGACAAGACATGGTCGGAGCACAAGATGGGCAATAAGGAAGATGACCGCAGGTTCCTGCAGTCAGCAGGTCCTTTTACACTGCTGCCCGGCGCGGTAAACAAAGTGACCACCGGCGTGGTGTGGGCACAAAGCACGCAGCTTGGTAACCTTGCGGCCATTCCTCTTATGAAGCTGGCAGATGACAAAGCGCAGGCGCTCTTTAATAACTGCTTCAATATCCTTAACGGTCCTGACGCGCCCGACCTCGCTGTGCAGGAACTTGACAAGGAAGTGCTGCTGTACATCAGCAACAAAGGCACCTCCAATAATTTCCAGGAACTGTATTCGGAGATCGATCCTCTTATCATCGACACTGCCGGGCAATTCCCGCGATATGATTCCACGTTCGAGTTCGAAGGTTACCAGATCTTCCAGTTGAGAGAACCTACCGTATCGGTGACCGACATCCACAATCCTGACAAGGCCCGCTTGGTGGCGCAGTGCGATGTGAAGAACGGTATTAAGCAATTGGTGAACTTGGAATACTCCGCTTATCTCAACGCAAATATTCCGCAGGAGGAAGTGAATGGTGCCGACCTTGGTATCCAGCATTCTTTCCGTATTACCGAAGACCAATTCTCTTCAAGCACCAACAAAAACCTTGTTAACCACAAGACCTATTATTACATGGCGATCGCCTATGGGTATAATCGCTACAAGGATTACGATGCCAATAACGCGGCGTTTCTCGATGGACAGAAGAAACCATACAAGGCAGGAAGACGTAACATTAAAGTGTATTCAGCCATCCCTCACATTCCTTCTCCCGAGGCGAACGGCACGCTGCAGCATTCCACCTTTGGCGATGGCCCGGTGATCACCCGTATCGAGGGACAAGGCAATGGCGGCTGTATCCTTGACCTTACTTCTGAAACGGTGAGCCGTATTCTCGCTTCCGCGGATGGACGTGTGAAAGATCCTTCGTATGAAAATACCAAAGGCCCCGTGAGCATCAAGGTGATCGATCCGCTTAATGTTCCCGAAGGCAACTTCGAGATCAAGTTCAGCGGCAGCGCAACTTCCGCTGTAGTGAGCACCTCAACCAAATGGACCCTCACGCAGATCGGCGGCAGCCTGAAGGTAGGCTCCGACAAAACGATACAAGTGGGCAATGAGCAATTGATCCCGCAGTTGGGCATATCGATAAAGGTGAACCAGGTAGGTGATCTTGCCACCACCACACCCGTTGTGAACAATGGCGGCTTCATGGAAGGCACCATTAGCTTTGGTGAAGAGACCAAGCGTTGGCTGACCGGCCTCGCGGATGTGGATGGTTATTCGCCCCGCAACTGGATACGTTCCGGAAATCAAAAGGAACCAGAGAACAGCACCAACCAGGTTTATCTTGCTTTCGAAGACTTTTATACCGGTCCCAGCAAGACACCCACCTTTGTTGACCAGGATGCGGAGTACGAGCAGGTGCTCGGCGGCACCTGGGCACCTTACAGGCTGTGCGCGTATCCCGATGCCAACCTTTATGCACGCGGCGCTCCCGCCTGGAAGCCGGTGTATTATGGTAACACCATCAATGAGCTGGCCAGCATCGACCTGGTGCTTACACCCGATACTTCCAAATGGACACGCTCGGTAGTGCTCGAGATGCAGGAAGAAACAGCGCTTGCCGAAGGCGGTGCCTTGCGCCTCGACTCAAGGAAGTCGCCATCGGTCGACAAGCTTTTCCGTACGGTGAGCAGCTATAATGATCCCAACGATCCCAAGGCGCCTAATTATATCAGCGCTACCGGCATGAGCTGGTTCCCCGGCTATGCCATCAATACCGAGACCGGCGAGCGCCTCAACATCGCTTTCGGCGAGGACTCCTGGCAGCAGAGCGAGAATGGCAGGGATATGAAATGGAATCCTACGAGTACTATTTACAGCGGCTCTAACTTCGAACCGCGCTTTGGCGGCCGTCATTACATCTACATCTTTGGCCACAACAGCGACCTGCAGCTAAGCGGAACCCTTGCCAGGGTACCCCGTTACGATGCAGGCAGGCACATTCGCACGTATATCGACAATCCTCAGAAGAAGGGTTTCTATGTGATGGCTGATGCCATGTGGGTGAACATTCCCCTGGCGACCGAAGGGTATGATCTCAGCAGCGGCATTCCGCCTTGCGAAGCAAAGGTGCGCCTGCGCGTTAACAAACCTTACCGCACGGGGTATTCTACAACATTGGGCACCGACAGTGTTTCAGGTTCGCTTAACAAGAACATGCCGATGTACCGCTTCAGCACCAGCGGCCTGCAGGCGGTGAAGAGCGATAACGAGACGGCGAAGGACGCGCTGGCCCTTAGTAATGTGGTGCCCAACCCGTACTATGCATATTCGGCTTATGAAACGAACCAGCTGGACAACCGCATAAAGGTGACCAACCTGCCGGAGAATTGCACGGTAACAATATACACCCTGAGTGGCACGCTCATCAAACGCATCAAGAAGAGCGATCCCAAGACCTCGGTGGACTGGGACCTGAAGAATGACGCGGGTATTCCTGTGGCGAGCGGCCTGTACATCATCCATGTGGACGCGCCGGGCGTAGGGGAGAAGGTGCTCAAATGGTTCGGCGTCATGAGGCCCACGGACCTGGATTCATTCTGATCCTTCGGCAAGCTCAGGATAACGGACGCAAGGGTGAGGTAAAGGGGGCGATTTGTTAGGTTAAAACCTAACAAATCGCCCCCTTGTCAATAAAAAAATTAATATTGTCATCCTGAGCTTGCCGAAGGATGGCATAATAATTGCCCTTCCCGCGCAAAAATTATGGCCATGAAAAACCTTTTCGCCTCCTGTTTTGTCATTTTATCTCTCACTTCTTACTCTCAAAACACCGCCGAGACCCTTTTCAGGGCCGGAAAGGACATGGCCGCTTCGGGCGACCATAAGGCGGCAATTGAGTTCTTTGATAAGGCCATCGCCACCGATCCTAACTATACTGCTGCTTATAATAACCGCGGCGTGGAGAAGTTCAAGCTCGGGCAGTACAAAGAAGCTGTTGCCGACTATGATAAGGCCATTAGCCTGAAGGATACGATTCCCGCTTTGTATTATAACCGCTGCGACGCCAGGGAAAAGCTCAATGATAACGATGGACAACTGGCTGATCTTGACAAGATCATTTCACTGCGTCCTAAGGACGCCGAGGCATGGTTCCGTAAGGGGAATGTGAAGAATAATATGAAGGATTACCAGGCGGCGATCGTTAATTATAATAAAGCTATTTCCATTCGTCCCGCCTATGCCGATGCCTGGTATAACAAAGGCCAGTGCTATATGAACATGGAGAACTTCCGTGAGGCGATGGAGGCTTTCAGCAAGGCAATAGAGATGTATCCTGAGAGCGCTATGGCGCTTACCTACCGTGCCATCGCCAAAGGACAGATGGGCGATTACAAAGGTTCGGTGGAGGATTATGATAAAGCCCTTCGCATCGACCATAACGATCCGGCGATCTATTACAACCGCGGAGTGTCAAAAAGTAAGATGAAAGACTTTAAGGGCGCGCTCAGCGATTTCGATAAGGCCACTGATATGCGTTCTACGTACGTGAACGCCTGGCTTGGCAAAGGCGAGATGTGCGACAGCCTTAAGGAATACAAAGAGGCGATAAGGCATTTCGAGAAAGCCCTCGAGTTGAAGTCGAACGATGTTAACGCCTACCTTGGTATTGCCGATTGCTATTTAAAGCAGGCAACAAAACTTCATTCCGAAGCGCTCAGGGCTTCTGACAAAGCTGTAACCGCTGATCCTAACAATCCCGAAACGTATATGAAACGTGCCGAAGCGCGCTGGATCTCCGGCGATGCTGACGGCGCCAGGCGCGACTGGTTCAAAGCCTGTGAGCTGGGTAATGCGAAGGGTTGCGAGCTGGCGAAGAAGTGAGCTAACGGGAGAGGGTAAAAGAATAAATATCGTCTCCCCCTTTGCCGCCCGAGCGATTAGAAGAGAAATAGCCACGCTCGTTGCCCTTGTCAAAAATGATCCCGAAATCATCTCCTGCTGAATTGATAGGGAACTGAAGGTTTGCAGGTTTGCCCCAGGTACCGTCGAGGTATTCCGACTTGAAAATATCTAAACTTCCCATCCCCGGATGGGTATCGGAAGAAAAGTAAAGTGTATTGCCATCTGAACTTAACGATGGGAAATTTTCCGCACCGGAAGAATTGATATCGGGCCCAAGGTTCCTTGGAGGACTGAACGCCTTTGTCCGCGTATCGTACGTAGACATCCAAATATCCAGGCCTCCGTATCCACCACGCATATTAGAACTGAAATAAATAGTGTATCCGTCGGGTGAAACTGCGGGTTGGCCATAATGAAAACTATCGCTGCAGAAAGGCAGGGTAACTTCGGCTGCCCACTGTGTGCCTTGTTTTGCAGAGACCTGTATGTTGCAGTGGCGCTCTTTTTTGCTTTCACGGACGCAGCGTGTGAAATAAAGCAAGCCTGACCGAAGGTCCATAGAAGCACTGCCCTCATTATCCTTGGTACTTACAGGTGGAGGCAAGGGCAGGGGCAGGCTCCACTTGCTGTTTTTATCGAGTGTTGTTTCAAACAGGTCGCTAAACAGCTGGCCCATGCCATTATCTGTTCCTGAGCCCATACATCCTTCTCTGGTTGATGTGAATAACAAAGTGAGGTGGTTGTCATCTTTAAAGGCAGGAGCAAAGTCAGCGCTCTTGCTATTGATCGGCGCCATATTCTCTACTACATACTTGCTGGAATCCGCCATCCACTTTACCGCCAGTTCGCAAGATCGGATCCCGTTTTCCCCTCTTTGATCACCAGGCATTTCCTTTTTGAAATTGGTGAACTCGACAATGGCCTCTTCGTACTTACCCAAGGATTTTTTTGAGTCGGCGAGCAAAAAGAGAACTTCGGGATCGGGATAGCGCGCTTTTATCGCTTTAGCGAAAAAGGCCTCCGCCGACTTGAAATCTCCTATAAGACGGTAGCAAAGACCCACCTTGAAAATAACGGTTGCTTTGTCTTCGGCCCGCTCTAATTCCGCATACGCTTTCTTGTAAAGATCAGCGGCTTGGTAATATTCCTTCTGAGCGAAGGCCCTTTCGGCTTCGCGTATTTTTTTGCTCTGAGAAAAGATAAAACCCGGCAAGAAAACTAACAGTAAAAATATCTTTAGCCGGTTCATACGCTTACTTCTTGACCAGCTTTTGTGTTACGATCCCTTTTTCAGTCTTCAGTGAAACAAAATAAAGACCCGCAGGCAGAAAGCTGATGTCGGAGTCTATCTGCATTCCATCAAGCCGGTCGCGGTAAACTTCTTCACCTACCGTATTGAGTATGCTTAGTTCCCCTTTCATGGCCGCGCTGATATGCAACTCACCGGCGCTGGGATTCGGAAAGATGTTCAGCGACGCTTCAGTGGTAAGATCGCTGGTGCTGGTAAGAAGTAATTTCTGTTCGCTGATCAGAGCGGTGTAAAACTCCAGGTTGCGTGTCCAGGTGGGGCGTATCACACCCTTTACAGCAGAGTTGCCAATATAGTGATGGTAACCTGTTGACCAGATGGCTGGCTGCGTGGATACCTGGGTGGTATAAAAAGAAGATCCGCCATTGAGTGAAAAGGCCATCATTACATCATAATTACTGGTACTTCCCACCTGGCTGTAATACACCACATAAATATTTCCTGAGCTCTGGTCAACGGTGATCTGTGGCAATTGCTGGTCGGTATTGATATCGCTGGCAATGGTGCTGATACTAAAGGTGGATCCTTTGTCGGTCGACTTGGCGAAATAAATATCGGTGTCGGTTCCGTTCACATCCTTTTCCCACCAAACGATATACACATTGTCCTTATAAGGGCCATTACTAAGGTCGGTAGCGATGCTGGGCATGCAGTTATACCCATTGCCGGCGTTGAGCCAGCCACGCAGCTTCATGTCCTGTGTCATCCAGGTAGCGCCGTTGTCGGTGGTCTTCTGAAAATAAACCCCTGTGGTGTTCTCCCACACTACATACAGTTCGCCGTTGGTGCTGCCGGGAGCAGGGGCGCCTCCCCATTGGTAACCTGAGTACGATTGCTGGTTCACATAGGTACAGGCTGTCCAGGTTACACCTCCATCGGCGGAGCGCGTGTAGCCAAGGTTGAAAAGAGGGTTAATGGGAATAAACACGGCGTATAGTTCACCGGTAGAAGGGCGTATGCACACCATCTCCTTGTCGTACATGTTAGGTACGTTATTGCAGTAGGTCCAGTTCTTGCCTCCATTAAAAGACTTTTGCATGGTCTTGCGCGGGTTGGGCTGCTGCTCATAGTTGTGGAAATAATAAAAGTTGCCGCTATAGTCCGCCACCATGCAGGCATCGTAACACCATTTGCCCGGCTGGATACTGTCGTTGATGCAGGGCGCCCAGGTCTTGCCTGAGTCGGCGGAATAATAACTGTAGGTGCAATTGGTGCCGGCTACCATTTTTGAAGGATCGTTAGGATCGATGGCGATGCTCGACTCGGTACAGCC
>JANWJV010000105.1 GCA_025451785.1 Bacteroidia bacterium
TGGGGCCATTGAGGCTAAGGTCGGTAAATGTGATCACCGGGTTAAGGATAGTGGTGGGCTGTGGTGAAGCGGTGAAATCGGCCACCACATTGGGATACACATAGATCATGTTCACATGCGTGGAAGTAGAGGAGCAGCCTTTGTTGTCGAGAATAGTAAGTGTTACACTAAAGGTTCCTGTTTGTTTATAGCAGTGGTTTACCGTATCGCTTGTAACGATCGTGTTACTGCTGCCGTCGCCGAAGTTCCAGGTATAAGAAACAATGTTGGCGGTGCTGCAGGTGAACTTCACGCAAAGGGGTGCGCAGCCTGCTGTATCATCAACAGTAAACACCACCACCGGGGGAGGACTTACATTAATGATGGCGGTATCGGAGGCGGTACAACCGTTGGCATCGGTAACCACCAGTGTGTATACACCGGTAGTGAGACCAGTGGCGTTCGCTGTAGTTTGTCCGTTGTTCCAGGCATAATTGTAATTGGTTGTACCACCAGCGGCGGAACCTGTAGCAGTTGCATTTGAACAAGCACTGGCGCCATTGGCCGTGGCAGTAAGCACCGTTGGTTCGGTGATGGTTCCCGAAGTGGTGCCCGTACATCCGTTGGCATCGGTCACCGTTACCGAATAATTACCCGCGCTTAGGCCGGTAGCGTTAGCTCCGGTTTGACTGTTGCTCCAGGCATAAGTATACGCTCCGGTGCCGCCGGTAGTAGTGAGTGTGATCAATCCGTTGCTTCCGCCGTTACACGAAACATTGCTGCTGTTATTTATCAGCGGCACTACAGCGGCCGGCTGTGTAAGTGTGACAGTAGCTGTACTGGTACAACCGTTGTTATCAGTTACTGTTACGGTATAAGTTCCCGCGGAGAGGCCCGTGCCTGTAGAACCGGTTCCTCCGTTAGGCGACCATGCGTATGTATAGGCACCTGTTCCCGCATTGGCTGAAACAGTGGCCGAACCATTACTAAAACCAAAACAGGTTGGATTGCTTGAGCCTGTAATACTCGTAGCAGGTCCGGGTGCGCCGGCCACCGCGAACGTAGTGCTCTTGGTACAACCATTCGCGTCAGTGACCGAAAGCGTATAAGTGCCTCCTGCCAAACCGCTAATGCTCTGCGTAGTTTGTCCGTTAGCGCTCCATGAATAAGTATAAACACCGGTACCACCCGTGGTACTTGCTGTAGCGCTTCCTAAGGCAGTGCAGGTTGCGTTTATCACAGGGTTTGCTGCCACGTTGAGGGCAGGCGGAGTGGTGACCGTTACTGTTTTACTCGCGCTGCAGCCGCTGGCATCCGTTACCAGTACCGTATAGGTGCCCGCACTAAGGCCTGTCGCAGTTTGTGTTGTTTGCCCTCCAACGCTCCATGAATAAGTATAAGGCTGGGTACCCGTTGAGGCAGTAGCTGTAGCTGTTCCATTGAGGCCTCCGTTACAAAGAGGGAAGGTGGCGTTCACATTGTAGGCAAGACCGCCGCCGCTGCCGCTGATCTGAACGGTTTGGGTATTGATACCTCCGTTACACCCGTTAAAGTCAGTTACAGTAACAGTATAGATGCCCGCGGTAAGGCCCGTTGCGTTAGCGGTGGTTTGTCCGTTGTTCCATGAATAAGTGTAAGGACCGCTGCCACCCGAAACGCTTGCTTGCGCCGAACCGGTGGAATTGCCGCAGCCGATGTTTTGAGGAGTGATCACTGTATTGAGGATGGGCTGGCAGGGCGAAAGGCCTGTATAAGAACCCACGAACCCGTTACCGGTAGCGATCACTTCGTTGGCGATTCCCATGGCCACGTCGTACACAGCGCCCGTAGTGGGAACCGAGGTTAAGAAGTTGAGGCTGTTGTCATACTTGCGGATGGAGTTCATAGTGCCTACGTAAACGTTGCCGCAGCCATCGAGACAAATGCCGCCATCCTGGTCCCAGGTGGCGCCTGTCACCGCAACTTGTGCCACAAAGGCCCCGGTAGTGAGGTTGCGCTTATAAATAGTAGCCCCGTTATAGGTATACGCAAAGTTGTTGTCGATCACAATACCGCTGAAGCCCGCGAAGTTGAGGGTGCCGGTATAAAAGGTACCGTACTCGTGGCTGGTATATCCTGTTTGAACAGTATACTGTATAGCGAATGCCGCGTTGGTCTTTACCAATAGGTTAGTGGGAAGGGCACCGGAAGCGCCAAGGGTAACGTGTACACTGTAAATGTTTCCCGCGGGGTCAACGGCTTCGGAACGGAGCTCGGTAGCAAAGCCGCCCGCAAGGTTCAGGTTGGTGAAGTTCTGCAACGCACCAGTGTTCTTGTCTACGTTGGCGATGAGACTGGGAACACCACCGCCCGCAACGAGCTTGCTGTAGTTGCAGTCCTGCGCCAGGCGCCACATCTCGGTAATGGAACTGCTGGCAGTGGTGAACTGCATCACACCCGCGTTATTAAGCTTGGTCATCCTGCCTCCGCTGCAGCAGCCTGAGGCAAGATAGATGTTGCCAACAAAGTCGAGGGCCATATCGCCATACCAGTTGCCCAGCGTAGCCGCGTTATAGGTCCACACCAGCGCGCCGGCCGAAGTGAACTTTTTGCATTCGTACTGTGAATTGGTCCCACCGAAGATGTACACGTTGCCGGTCACATCGCGGGTAATGTCATAGCCGCGGTTAAATCCACCGGTAAAGGCGGGGTTCGTTACCCAGGGATCGATGATCAATTTTTGATTTTTGATCTTTGATTTTTGAGTTGGGCTTAACGTCAGCGAGAAAGAAACTACATTGCCCTGGAGGCTGAACTCAGACTTAACTGTTTCGCCATCTTCAAAAAAACTCTCAGGCGCATGGTCAACAATGTCGCCAAGGCCTCGGAAGTTCATATGAATACTTCCTTCCGCATCTTTGGTCACATCGTCAATGCCCTTGTATCTCATCTTCACCTTGCTTATGTCGGCCCCGGGGTGCAGGTGCAGGGTGTATTTGATGCCTTCCTTCTCATGGAAAACATACTCTACATCAATATTGGGATAAAGGTTCTTGTAGATAAGTTTCTTAAAACCGGGAACAAAATCGATGCTGCGCGTGGGATTGTCCATGCTGTAGTTCCAGTAGGAGGCGGTCTTTTCTTCAGTAATAAGCTGCGCGTTGGGATTGGCGTCGAGCCATTCCAGGTGCATCACCCAATTGGTGATGATGAGGCGATCGTCAAGGTTCTCCTTGTACTTGCCTTTCTTTTTTTCTTCCAGCTCGCGGGCCTCTTCCTCTTTGGAAACAGGTTTTAGTTTTTTCTCGGTAAAGCGATAGCTAAGGCCGGTCCTAGTGAAATACATTTCCACACCCTTGTTGTGCGCGCCATAATAGATCTGGGAATTTCTTAAAAGGTCCTTGCCGTCGAACTGTCCGCGGTTCTCAACGAAGAACTTATCCTCGTAAGGACTCGCTTCCCAGCTGGGACCCAGCCTGGAGGAATAGCTCTTCGTTTGTGCCTTTACCGGAACGAAACAGGCAAAGGAGAAGAGGGCAATTATCCAGAATGGTTTTACAAGGGAGAAGCGATTTTTCATCAAGGGCATTATTGCTTTTAAATTACGAGACGCTTAAGAGGTTAAAAAGGTTGCAATTATCTTACAAGGCTAACGTGTCCGATGTATTGGTGTTTTCCTCCCTGGAAGTCGCGTGTCGCCACTTTCCATACATACACATCCTGCTGCGCGATCTCCCTTCCGCCATTGGCATGTCCGTTCCAGCCCTGGAACAGGTCGGAGGTTTCAAAGATCAGGTTACCCCAGCGGTCGAATATCCAAAGTTTGAAATGGTTGGGATCGATGCCGATGCCTCTTACGTTCCACACATCGTTGAGACCGCTTCCATCAGGAGTAAAGGCATTGGGTGCGAACAGTTCGTAGTCACCAAGTATGCATATCTGCTCCTTAGTGGTATCCGGACAATTGTAAATATTGTTCGCGATAAGCTCCACGTTAAAGCAGCCGCTGTCTTTATAAGTATGCTTGGGGTTCTGCAGAGTGCTGGTAGCGCCGTCGTCGAAGAAGGTCCAGCTCCAGGTGTTCGCTCCCCCCGTGCTAAGGTCGGTGAAGGTGATGATAGGGTTAAGGATGGTGGTGGGCTGCGGCGCGGCGCTGAAAGCGGCGAGCACATTGGGAAACACGCTGATGTAATTGTTCTTTACTAGCGTTGCGGTACACCCGTTATTGTCTTTTACGGTAAGCGTCACCGAGTAAGTGCCAGGGTTCTTATAACAATGGTTCACCGGTGATCCCGATCCGTTGGCGCTGCCATCGCCAAAATCCCAGGTATAGGTGGCAATATTCACACTGGTACAGGTAAGGTTCACACAAAGAGGCGCGCAGCCCGCTGTATCGTCGGCAGTAAAGGTGACGATAGGAGGGGGGCTTACATTGATGATGGCCGTGTCAGAAGCAGTACAACCGTTGGCATCGGTCACTACAAGGGTGTAGGTGCCGGTGGTAAGTCCTGTCGCGTTCGCTGTGGTTTGTCCATTGTTCCAGGCATAATTATAATTGGGAGTTCCTCCCGCAGCGTTGCTTGTAGCGGTAGCATTCGAACATGCGTTAATTCCGTTGGCAGTTACTGTAAGGGCAGTTGGCTCAGTGATCGCCGCTGATGCAGTGCCCGTACAGCCGTTCGCATCGGTAACAGTAACACTGTAATTGCCTGCGCTCAGGCCGGTGGCATTGGCATTGGTTTGACCATTGCTCCAGGCATAAGTGTAAGAGCCGGTTCCGCCACCGGTGGTAAGGGTTATAACGCCGTTGCTGCCTCCGTTACACGAAACATTGCTCGTATTTGTAACACCGGGCACAACCGCTGCCGGTTGTGTTAGTGTAACAGTTGCGGTACTGGTACATCCGTTATTGTCGGTAACAGTAACCGTATAGGTTCCAGCGCTAAGACTTGTTCCGGTAGCTCCTGTTCCTCCGTTGGGCGCCCAGGCATAGGTATAGCTTCCGCTGCCGCCGGTGGCGGTAACAGTTGCCGAGCCGTTGTTAAAGCCAAAGCAGGTGGGGTTTGTTGAGGTGCTGATGCCGGCTCCCGGTCCGGGTGCGCCCGTAATATTTACAGTGGCCGTTTGCGTACAGCCGTTCACATCGGTGATCTTCACTGTATAAACTCCCGCGCTAAGGCCGCTTACAGTTTGTGTGGTTTGTCCACCCGCGCTCCAGGAGTAAGCAAATCCTCCCGTTCCCCCGCTGCCACTGGCCGTGGCACTACCAAGAACAGTACAGGTGGCGTTCACGCCGCTCGCCGCGGCATTCAAAGCCGGTGGTTGCGTGACGACGATCGCTTTGGTGGAACTACAGCCCGTGGCATCCGTGACCAGCACCGTATAGGTGCCGGCACTAAGGCCCGTAGCTGTTTGTGTGGTTTGTCCTCCTGAGCTCCATGAATAGGTATAGGGTGAGGTGCCGGTGGTGGCTGATGCTGTTGCGGTTCCAGCGCCTCCATTGCAAAGAGGGTTGTTCGCGGTGGTATTATACACTAATCCGCCGCCGCTGCCCGTCACCACTACCGTTTGTGTTTGTATGCCACCGTTGCACCCGTTAAAGTCTGTAACCGTAACCGTATAAGTTCCTCCCGATAATCCCGTTGCCGTAGCTGTTGTTTGGTTGCCGGGGCTCCAGTTATAGGTATAAGGTCCTATGCCGCCGGAAGCGCTTACAGTTGCTGTTCCGTTGTTTCCGCCGCCGCAACCGTTACCGGTAGAAGTGGCGTTAAGTGTCATGCTCGGAATACAAACATTTAGGCCGGCCAGTGAAGCGGCCCATCCGTTTCCACAGGCAAGCATTTCATTGTTAACACCGGGCACCAGGTCATATACGGCTGCTGTAGTTGCTACAGAAGTAAGGAATGTTAAAGAAGAATCGTATTTGCGGATCGAACTGAGCGTGCCAACATAAACGTTGCCGCAATAGTCGAGGCAAATGCCGCTGCACTGGTTCACGCCCGCTCCGGGCACCGCCACGTTGCTGATGTTAGCACCGGTGGCGAGGTTCTTTTTCCAAAGGGTAGCGCCGTCGTAAGTGTAAATGTATTTGGTGTTGATCACAATGCCGTTGAAGCCTGCGTAGCTGCCGGTGCTGGTATAGTTAATGCCCGATTCAAACAGGTTATAATTGCTCGTAACACTATAGATCTGCGTAAAGTTGTTGGTGCCTTTTACCACCTGGTTGTCAGCGGCGGAGGTTCCCCATCCCAATACAAATAAACTATACACCTGGCCCAGGGGATCGAGCGCCAGTGAGCGGAGCTCACCCTTACCACCAAACAGAGAAAGATTGATGAGGGCTCCAGTGTTCATGTCAACCGATGCGATCTGCTTATAGGTGGCAATAGAATAGGGGCCTCCGCCAACGATAAGGTATTTGTAATTGCAGTCCATGGCCATCCTCCAGAGCTCGTAAAAGTCATTGTCCTTGGCCTTGGTCCATTGGATAACAGCGTTGTTATTGAGCTTCACGATCTGCCCGTTACAGCAGCCATCGCTCAGGTAAACGTTACCGAAGAAGTCGAGGGCCATATCGCCGTAGTAAATGTCGAGGGCAGTGGCTGAATAGGTCCACACTGTGGCACCGTTAGCGGGATTCAGTTTCTTACAGGTGAACTTGGAGCTGCCACCGTAAACGAATACGTTGCCGAACACGTCCTTGGCAATGTCATAGGCCCTGTTGTTACCGGTCAATCCTGGGCTTACATTCCATGGGTCAATGATCAATTTTTGATTGTTGATCTTCGATTTTTGATTTGCAGTAAGGGTAAGACTGAAAGTGACCGTGTTGCCTTGCAGGCTGAATGCGGAGCTTACTGCTTCGCCATCCGCAAAGAAGCTCAGAGGCGCGTGATCGATGATATCGCCAATGGGGAGCTTCAAATGTATCTTGCCTTCGTTGTCGAGGCTTACTTTGTTCGCGCCGCTGTAGTTCATTTTAACAACCGAAGGATCAGCCCCGGGATGAACGATGAGCGCATACTTGATGCCCTCTTTCTGATGGAAAGTATACTCTACATCGATGCCGGGATACAGCCCGATGTATTTTAGTTTCTTATAACCGGGAACATAGCTTAGGCCTTTGCCGTCAACATTGGTAGGATAGCTGAAGTATTCGTCGGCTTTGTCTTCCACAACGATCTTTACATCTGAATTGGCGCCCTGCCATTCCATATGCACCAGGTGGGTGGTGATCTTTAGTCTTTTCTTAAGATCATCTTTGTACTCCTTGCCGCCACGCTCTCTTTCTCTTTCCCGCTCTGATTCTTTCTCAGGCAGCACTTCTCTCTGATCAAAACGATAGCTAAGGCCTTTGGAAGTAAAGAAGATCTCCGTACCAAGGTTCTGGATGCCGTAATAGATCTGTGAGCCGGGCAACTGGTTGCAGCCGTCGAACTGGCCGCGGTTCTCAATGAACAACTTCGACTCGAAAGGATTGGTGTTCCAGCTTTTGGAACCATCGCGGTTGCTCGATAGTGTTCCTTGCGCATTCAGCTGTGTGCTGAATAGTGTAAGGGTTGCCAGAAGATAAAGGGAGAGAGGGGAAAGTTTTTTCATATTGCTTTATCTCAGAAGTGATACATGTCCGATATAATTGTGTTTTCCGCCAAGGAAATCCTGTGTGGCTACTTTCCACACATAAACATCCTGCTGCGCAATTTCTTTTCCGCCGTTGGCATGGCCGTTCCAGCCTTTGTAAAGATCGCTGGTCTCGAATATCAAATTACCCCAGCGGTCGAATATCCATAACTTGAAATGGTTGGGATCGATGCCGATGCCTTTTACATTCCAAACATCGTTCAAACCGCTGCCGTTGGGAGTAAAGGCGTTGGGAGCGAACAGTTCGTAATCACCATTTATGCATACAACCTTGTCAGCAGTATCGGGACAGTTGTACTGGTTGTTCGCGATCAGCTCCACATTATAGCAGCCGCTGTCTTTGTAATTGAAAGTGGGGTTCTGTACGCTTGAGGTGGAGTTGAGCAGGTCGCCAAAGGTCCAGCTCCAGGTATTGGCACCGCCCGTGCTGAGGTCGGTGAAGGTGATCACAGGGTTGAGGATGGTGGTGGGCTGCGGTGTTGCACTGAAATTAGCATTCACCTGCGGGAACACGTTGATATAGTTCGGTTTGGTAAGTGTACAACTACAACCATTGATGTCGGTAATGGTAATGGTAACGCTGTACGTGCCCGGACTGTTATAACAATGCTTAGGGCTTACACCATTGCCGGTATTGCCATCCCCGAAATCCCATGAATAGCTTACGATGTTGGAGGTGGTACAGGTAAAGGTGACGCACAAAGGCTGGCAGCCCGTGGTATCATCGGCTGTAAAGGCACAATTGGGAGTAGCGTTCGAATTCACTTGCGCGGTAGTTGATACTGTACAATTGTTCGCGTCGGTGATCGTTACAGTATAAACGCCATTGGTAAGGCCGGTGGCCGTTTGTGTAAGCTGACCATTGCTCCAGGAATAAGAGTAGGAGGGAGTACCGCCCGCGCCAGTTGCTGAAGCCGTAGCTGTTTGTCCGCTGCAGCTAATGGTACCCAAAGCATTGGCGGTAAGTACTGGAGGCTCTGTTATCGTAACCGACGATGTGCTGGTACAGCCATTGCCATCGTTCACAACAACGGTATAGGTTCCCGCGCTTAGCCCGGTAGTTGTAGCGGTGCTTTGGCCGTTGTTCCAAACATAGGTAAGTGTTCCCGTTCCCCCGGTTGCGGTGGCTGTTGCGCTGCCGGTGGTTCCGCCGTTACACAAAACATTTGAAGTTGGGCCTATGCCAGCTGTTGGTCCTGCTGTTCCTGTAATGGCATGCGTAGCGGTTTTTGTACAGCCGTTGCCATCAGTTACTGTCACAGTATAAGTTCCCTGCTGTATGTTGGTAGCAGTAGCTCCTGTTTGCCCGTTGTTCCAGGCATAAGTATAAGCGCCTGTGCCGCCGCTCACTGTAGTGTTGATGGATCCGCCCTGCGCGCAGGTGGCATTGGTGCCCGAAGTTTGTATCGCAATGGCAGGCGGTTGTGTAATGCTTACTGTAATGCTGTTGGTGCAACCATTGGCATCAGTAACTGTGGCGGTATATGTTCCCGCGCTCAAACCTGTTGCTGTGGTTGTTGTTTGTCCGTTGTTCCAGGTGTAGGTGTAAGGCGAAGTGCCTCCGGTAACTGAAGCGGTAGCCTGGCCGGTATTTCCACCGAAGCAAAGATTGTTGGAAAGCGTATTTGCCAGTGTGAAACCACCGGTGATGCTCACGTTAACAGTAGCAGTTTTCGTTTGAGGGAAACAGGAATTGTCCTTGATCGTAACGGTATAAATACCCGCGCCCAGGCCGGTGGCGGTTTGGGTGGTTTGTCCGTTGCTCCAGGAGTAGCTGTAAGAACCTGTTCCGCCTGTGGCTGTGGCGGTAGCATTGCCCTGCGAAGTACAGTTGCCGCCGTTGGCATTGGCAGAAACGTTCATGGTGCTGCCGCAATTGGTGTTCAATTGGATCTCAGCTACAAAAGCTTTTCCCGCAGCGTAAAGTTTGTTGTTAGGTCCTAGCCTAACGTCGTATACTGTATTCGCAACATTAATGGTATTGATAAGCGTAAGCGTGGCATCGTATTGGCGAACCGTGTTTTGGAAACCTACATACAGGTTATCGCAATCATCTACTGCCATGCCTCCCCAGGTGCGTAAAGTACCTGAAGGGTTGATGGTAAGCAGGAGGGTGCCATTGAGCTTGTCCCATTTCTTAAGCGCGCCGCCGTCGAAAGTGTAAAGGAAATTAGGACTTACGCAAATGCCGTTGTATCCGTTGGCTTGTCCGCCCGCGATATAGGTGAGGTTGCCGCCCTCCTGGAAAGTATAGCCGTCAGCCACCAGGAAAGAAGAAGGCTGCAACGTAGCCGCCGGAACGCGTATCATGCGGTTGTTAAGGTTCACATTGCCCCAGTTGGTAGTGGCCATGTAGCAGTTGCTGGAATTGTCGAGGGCAAGGAAACACATGTCGTGCGCGATCTCGTTCGTGTTGAGCGAGTTCACCGCGTTCATATTGGTAAGCATGGTATCGATGGTACAGCCCTGGTTGGTCTTGCTCACACCGCCGCCTGCTATGATCATTTGCTTGGTGCAGTTGTTATACACGATCCTCCACATCTCCTCGAAGTTCACGCTGCCAGCCCAGAGTCCCACCTGCGCGCCGTTAGTGCCCACCTTGATGATGCGGCCGCCATTGCTGGAGTAAATGCCTTCGATGATAAAGCTGTTGCCACTGGCGCCGGTCACACAGAAGTCGCCGTAATAGGTCTTCCAGGGAGAGTTGCTGTACAGGTTGGTGGTATAGGTCCATTGCTGAACACCCGCCGTATTGAACTTGAGCAACTGGTAAGGACTGGTTCCGCCATATACATACACGTTGCCGGCAAGATCGTACTCTACATCGTAGCAGGAGTTAGTGCCTGTGAAGACGGGGACAGAAGACCAGGGATCAATGGTTAATTTTTGATTTTTGATCTTAGATTGTTGATGTGGGCTCGGTGCCAGGGAGAAAGAAACAATTCCGCTTTTCAATTTGAAGGATGAGTTAACGGTTTCGCCGTTCGCGAGGAAAGTAGCGGGGGAGTGGTCGGTGATGAGGCCGAGAGAAGATTCGATGAGGATATTTCCATTGGCATCGAGCTTAATGCTCTTGTTGCCGGAGTAATTCATTTTGATGAGCGAAGGATCCGCGCCGGGATGAACAATGGCGGCGTACTTAATGCCCGACTTGCCTTCGCCGGGGAATGTGTAAACGATGTCGATGCCGGGATAGATGTTTTGGTAAGTGACTTTCTTGTAGCCCGTGCACTTCAGCGTGCCCAAATGGGTCTTGTCAGAAGGGTCACTATAGCTGAAGAAGTTGGTTACAGGTTCTTCGGCGATCACTCTCACACTGGGGTTGGCACCGTCCCAGTTCATCTTCACAATGTGCTGGATGTACTCGGGGCGTTCTTCTTCTTTCTTCTCTCCGCGCTTTCTTTCTTTCTCTTCGTTTTCCTTGTGGAGAATGGTCTCTTCGTGTTGGTAGATCACACCATTGGTGGTAAGATAGATCTGCATTCCCTCACTCACAAAACCATAGAGCACATCGCTTTTGCGGTCGGCTTTGTCGTTGAACTGCCCTTTGTTCTCAACGAATACGGTGTGGTTAAAAGCTTTGGAAGACCAGGTTACCTGGCCGCCCGTTTGCTGGGCAGAAATGGAAAAAGGGGTTAAAAGACTTAAAAAAAGGAGATTTTGGGGCCTCATTATCTCTTTTTATGGTTTATTTCAAGACACAAACCTTACCCAATAGGTTGCATCCTTATAGATATCCCACAATAATAGGCAAAAATTCGCTTTTTTACAAGATTTAAGGGTTTTTAAGGATTGCCCGGGGGTTCGAATCCCTCCCTCTTAGAAATCCCCCTGGGCCACTCCGATCCATTTTACCCAGGAATCCTTCTCTCGTTTATAAAAGCTTGTCTCGGTAAATCCGCATGGATTACCACAAAGGGCAGCCATGGTTACAAGGCAAACAGTATTGTTCCGAATGTAAATGGGTTTTGTAAATACAAAAACATAGGAATATTCACGGCTAAGTCGCTTGGCTTCCAGTGTGTCTTTGTTAAGGGTGGCTTGGTTCATAAGAGTAAACCGTTTGGCACGCTCTTCATCTAAATGCGCCCACATAGTTTTTGCGTTCATAAGTTTTCCGTTCGCGAACAGTTCCTTGGGCCACACAACAGGTTTTGCCAGTTCGCTTAGAATGAAGTTTTGCTCTTTTTTGCTGAGGGTTATTGAAGGTTCGGGTTTTGTTTTTCTTTGGGAAGTGATCGTTCCTTCGAGGATCCGTTTCTTGAGGTGCTCTGGAAAATCTCCTTTGGTGTTAACACTGTCAACATAAACGATGGGTTGTTTGCTGGTGATGTCATGAATGGCAGTAAGCAGAACTAAGGTGTCATTTGGCTTGGGTTGCGCCTGGAGAGTGGATGTGATAAGAAGTAGAGGGAGCAGGGTTCGCATACCTATGGGTCTTCTAACAAATATAGTAGTTACTAACTGAAATAACCAGCAGCGCCCATCACTTGTATATCTTTCGGTCCCACCCTGCAGCATCCCCCGATAATATCCGCTCCTAGTTCTAACCACTCCTTGCTTAACAGGGTGCAGGTGATCTCGCCAGACCAGGTTTTTGTGTTTGCATCATACGTTTCCCCGGAATTAGGATACACCACTATCTTTTTTGAATGGGGCACCGATCTTAGCTCTCTTATTAATCCCGAGATATATTCCGGTTTAGTGCAATTAACCCCTATGGCAAACACCTTTGGGTGATCAGCAAATAATTCGGCGCATTTACGAATGGGGGTGCCATCGTTCAGGTGTTTGTCATCCTTACAGGAGAAAGAAACCCAGGCTTGCTTTTTTACATTCTTCAAGATCTCGCTCAATACTTTTCCTTCCTGCAATGAAGGAATTGTTTCGCAGGCAAAAAGATCGGCGTTTGAACTATCTAA
>JANWJV010000106.1 GCA_025451785.1 Bacteroidia bacterium
CCTACTTCTTCGAGCTGCGACGCGGTTTTGAAATCGCTGAGCTGTTGTCTTAATATTGCAGATACTTCTGCGGGTTTAACTTCTGCCATGGGTGTTTAATTAATACTCTTTTATATAGGGATTTTCCTTGAATGTCCTTTTCAGTTTCATGAGCTTGGTGCGGATGCTGGTATCGTCCTGCTTGTCGCCTACGCGAAGAATGAACCCACCGATAAGTTCGGCGTTCACCTTTTCGTGCAGCTCCACTTCAGCCTTCTGGCTTTCCTTTACCACCTTCAGCACTTTTTCACGCAGCTCCTGGTCGAGCCCCATAGCCGTGGTTACCACAGCGGTGAGGATCTTCTTGTGTTTCTTATACTGCTCCACGAAAGACTCGGCAATGATGTCAAGATAGGTCTCGCGGCGTTTACGGGCGATGATCTCGAGGAAGCTCAGTGTCACCTTGTCGATCTTGCTGCCGAAAAGTTCTTTGAGGATCTTTTCCTTTTTGTCCGACTTAATGATAGGGCTTTTCAGCATCAGCCTGAAATCAGGGTTCTGTTCACATACTGTGAGGATCAGCTTCATGTCGGCATACGCCTTCTCCAGGATGCCCAGCTCTAATGCCAGACCCAGCAATGATTTCGCGTACCTCGATGCTACTTTAGTGCCTTGCATGATCTAGTTCAGGTTAACGTCGTCGAGCAACGCTTTTACCAGTGTCTTTTGTTTTTCCTGCGAAGAAAGTTCTTCCTTGAGGATGCGTTCCGCGATCTCGAGTGAAAGTGTAGCTACCTGGTTCTTCAACTCAGTGATGGCAGCCATCTTTTCGTTATGAATGTTCTCACGGGAAATGGCCATGAGACGTTCGCCTTCTTTTTGCGCTTTCGATTTCGCTTCCGCGATGATGGCATCTTTCATCTCCCTGCCTTCTTTCAGCAGCTTGTCTCTCTCCGCTTTAGCCTCGTTCAGGATCTTTTCGTTGTCGGCCTGCAGCGATGCCATCTCTTCCTTGGCCTTCTTGGCTGAGTCGAGGGCATTCTGGATACTTTCCTCACGCTCACTGAGCGCATTGAGGATAGGCTTCCACGCAAACTTCTTCAGCAGGAAGAGGATGGTAAGGAATGCCAGGAGGGTCCACACGATGAGGCCGTACGAGGGGCTCAGCAGGGGATTCAGTAAGAGTACTCCGTGTATGTTCATTTTACTTGTTTTTGTTTTTAAGATCCTGCGCTGCGGCCAACCGCCGCAGCACAAGACCAAAATTTTGGGACAACGGCTTAAAGGCCGATAAGCATCCCGATCACGATCGCGAAGAGCGCAGGTCCTTCGATGAAGGCGATGGCAAGGATCATGTTCGCGCGGATATCTCCGAGCGACTCGGGCTGGCGTGCGATAGATTGCAGCGCGCCGCTTCCGATAGATCCAATGCCGATGCCGGCACCGGCAGCAGCAACTCCTGCTCCGATAGCCGCGAGGCCCTGACCAACGTCAACTAATAAAAGATGTGACATAGTACTTGTTTTTTTATTCTTCCTGTTTTAATTCCGGCAACAGGAAACAGCCGTCAAAACTCAATGATGTTCCGCGTGATGAGGCTCTTCAACACAAGCCCCGATATACATCGCGGTAAGCAGTGCAAAAACGTATGCCTGTAGGAACGCCACCAGGAGCTCCATCGCGTTCATGAACAGCGCGAAGGCCATCGACACAGGCATAAAGCCCCAGCCGCCGGCGGCGCTTGAACTACCGAACACGAAGATCAAACAAACGAAAGAAAGAATAACGATGTGACCGGCCGCGATGTTCGCGAAGAGTCGGATCATAAGAACGAACGGACGCTGGAACACACCGATCACTTCGATGGGAGTGAGCAGGAATATTTTTACCCATGCCGGAACACCGGGCATCCAAAGGATGTGACCCCAGTAATGCTTGTTGCCTACGAAGAGGGTGATGATCAGCACGAGGAAGGCCAGCGTGAAGGTAACAGCGATGTTGCCGGTAACGTTAGCGCCGCCGGGGAAAATAGGAATGAGCCCGAGCAGGTTATTAAAAAAGATGAAGAAGAATGCGGTGAGCAAGAAAGGCACAAAGCGCTTGTAATGTTTTTCGCCGATAGAGGCTTTTGCCAGGTCGTCGCGTACAAAGAGGATGATCGGCTCCACGAAGCTCTGCAGGCCCTTGGGCGCTTGTCCGGGGCGGCGCGCATAGGCTTTGGCGGCGGAGATAAATATCCAGAGCATAAGCAGGGAGGCGATGAGTATCTCGGTAACAGTTTTGGTGATGGAGAAATCGTAGAAGGCGGCGCCGTCTTCGCGTTCAATATGTCCTTCTTTCAGCATGTAACCATTGTGCGCTTCTTTGCCGTGGTGGAATTTGCTGGAGAGGAAAATGCTGAGACCGCCGGCTTCAGAAGAATACAAGATCACGGGAAGGGGGATGGATACAGGGTCGGAGTGCGGGCCCCACAGGTGCCAGTCGTATTTATCGGTAACGTGGTCAACAATGAACTCGCCGGCCTTGAACTCTTCATCGTTATGTTCAGCGGTAGCTGTAGTGTCGTGGGTATCTGCTTCGTGTGCTGCTTGTGATTCCGGATCACCGGCCAATACCCTGCCGCTGAGGAATAAAATACCGGCGATGAGCAGGAAAAGTTTGGAGCGGGTTATCGTAAGGATTCGCATTAGGAAATACCCTTTTTTCAAGGCGCAGCAAAACTATACATTTAGATGAATTAACAAAACGAAAAAATCAAAGTTTTTTCGACAATCGGGGAGGGGCCTGCCAACAGGGCTTTTGGACCGATAAAACAGTAGAAATGTCGACCAAAAAGGGGCTATTTCCTGAGCTCTTTCAGAAGAAGGCTCACTTCGAATATGGTAAAGAAAATGTACTGGGCCATGAAGGCAAGGGCGAAGGGCAATACGCCCTCCTTGTCGGCGAAACGGTAGATCACGATCACCACGATGCAAAGCAGCATACGGATGGCGGTGGAGCCCATGTAAAAACGGATAAAACGTTGTGGGTCGCCTTTGGCCGATCTCATGGTAAGTAGGTGAAACACAAGGGTTATGGTGGTAAAAAAGAGGGGGATGATCCAGGCGTTCTGTACAAAATACTCAGGCATGAACCTGTTCCAGCAATACTGCGCTGCAGTGATTATACAGGCAAACACAAGGAGCTTGACAGTGAAATTTCGCATAGCGCGGCGAAGGTAAGAAGGAAATCGGGACGTTTATTAAATTTGGTGCCTATGAGAACAACTATCGTGTTCAAATCCGCAAATCCGCAAATTGGCAAACGCGCAATTCCGCTTTTGCCTGTTTGCCTGTTTGCCATTTGCCTTTTTATCATTTCCTGCGGCAATGAAACGGAGGAAAAGCTCAGCAACGTAAAGGTAACGGTAGTGCCTTCTACAGATAACGAAATACTTCCGGGGATGGTATGCTCCGACCACATGAACAAACTGGTGGCAGAAGCCTCCAAGGAAGGCCTTGTGGGGATAGTGGTTTCGGGCGAGGAAGCGGAAAAGCATTTGTCCTGCTTCAATGTAAGAGACGCTCTTTCTCTCAGCGCTGAATGCAGGGAGCTTCTTAAGAAAGCTGCGATCTGCCGGCTGGCGTTCAGGAAAAATAACCAGCCCTGTGCCGAAGTTTATGAGTGGAGCTTTGCCTCAGCTGCCGACGTTACGAAGGTGATCGACGCTCTGTCGCAGCCGCTTACCCAGGAACAAAAAAAGGTAGGCTATGAGCGTTTCCTGCCCAACCCATTTACCTTTTGGCAATACGAAAACCGCATCTATTTCCTTTCAGCGCCCGATGAGAAACAAAGGGCGGACATGGACAAGTTAAACAATGTCCTGAACTCCGTTCTGGGAACAACGGACAAACTATATTAATGAGGTTCCCCTCCTATGAGGAGGGGACAGGGGTGGTCATTTTTTCTTGAAGAGGTCCTTCACCGCCCAATAGATAGCGCCCGCTATCGATAGCAGCGAAAGAATAAGGGTAAATACCGGGAACTTAGGTTGAAAATAAGCGTCGAGCTTGGTGCCTCCCCATACGCCTAAACCAATAGTGGCCGCCATTTGCAGCCCCATGCCTGAGTACTTCGCGTAATCAGTAAGCGGCGGCTTTTTCTTCGGCTTTTGATTCTGTTCCTGCATACTTGATGTCCTTAATAACGGCACCCATGCTGCACGAACCGCTGAAGTTGGCTCCTGGCTCTATAGAAAGTTTATTGGTAACAATGTCGCCGGTGATCTTGGCGTTGCTCTTTAATGAAAGCAGCTCGTGTACAGTGAGCTTGCCTTTGATGGCACCCGAAATATCGGCGTTCTGGCAGGTCACTTCGCCTTCGATCGAGCCGGTAGGGCCGATCACCAGTTTGCCTTTTGTAACTATGGAACCGTTCAGGTTGCCGTCGATGCGCACATCCCCGTTGCTCTTGATGTCGCCTTCAATTGTAGTGCCTGTGCCGATCAGGTTAACTGACTGACTATCAATGGTGTTTCCTTTTGACATGGTGTCTCCGTTTTTAGAATTTCCGAACATTTTCTTTTAACAGGCTACAAATATACATTATTTCTTTAAATACCTAACTATCAGCACCTTCCATTATTCCTTGTCGACCCAGTCCCCATGCTCTTTGATCAGACTTATAAGCTCATCCACCGCCACTTCCGAAGAAATGTTCCTTTTTACCACTTCCCGGCCCTTATATAAGGTGATCTTTCCGATGCCCGTGCCCACATAACCGTAATCGGCATCGGCCATTTCGCCCGGACCGTTCACAATACAGCCCATGATGCCGATCTTAACTCCTTTAAGATGCGAGGTGCGGGCCCGGATCTTTGCCGTGGTCTCCTGCAGGTCGAACAAAGTGCGGCCGCAGGAAGGGCAGGAGATGTATTCTGTTTTGGATATCCTGCTGCGTGTTGCCTGCAGGATACCAAAGGCGGTGGAGTTGATCGCTGCCGCGTCCTGGCCTTCGGCTGAAAGCAGTATGCCGTCGCCAAAGCCATCGATCAGCGGTCCGCCCGCATCGGTGGCGGCGTAAAGACGAAAATGATCTTCGCTCAACTGAGGATAGGTTCGTTTTATTATAACAGGAATATCCGATCCTTTTGAAAGCAGGTCGAAGAACATAGCGCGGATCTCCTGCATCGCGTTAGCCGCATTGCTTTCAACGATCAGCACCAGGTTGTCTTCATCAAGGTTTTCGATAGTTGTGCCGGCTTCAACACTTATAAAGTTAAGTTCAGGCGAAAGCTCTTTCGATTTTTTGTATTCGCCTTTACTGAGAAGAGGATAAGTACGTGGCTTGTCTTTAAGATTCAGCCAGGTACCGTAATTATAAATGAGGCCGAGTGTTCCGGGAATTTCGAGATCAATTTCGTTGTCGCCCAGATAAATGTAGTCGCAGGCCTGTTCCCCCAGGTTCCATTTATCAAGCTTCTCCGAATAATTGTAACCGAAAGGAAGAAATGAAGCAGCGCTTATCTTTTGTTTTTTAGAAAGATCAGCGATCACGCGTGGTACGTTGTGGCCGCCGATGTTACCAACAGCATTTGTTTTGCGGCGGGAATGATCGAATGGCGAATAATATTGTTGATCGTTGATCGTTGATTTTTGATTTGAAGCGGACTGCCTCCTGCCTCCTGCCTCCTTAGAGTACCGTTCAACCAAGCCCTGCGCCACAGGAATCTCAAACTCGGGCTCTTCTGTCAGTGAAACACGAATGGTATCTCCCAGTCCATCTTCCAATAAAGTGCCGATACCAACTGCTGATTTTATTCTTCCGTCCTCTCCATCGCCGGCCTCAGTTACTCCAAGGTGCAAAGGATAATTGCGGCCGCTTTCCATCATCTTGTTCACCAGCAAACGATAAGCCTGCACCATCACTTGCGTGTTGCTGGCCTTCATAGAAAGGATGATCTCGTAGTAATTGTTCTCTTCGCAAATGCGTAAGAACTCCAGCGCGCTTTCCACCATGCCTAGCGGAGTATCGCCGTAACGGCTCAGTATGCGGTCGCTGAGCGAGCCATGGTTAGTACCGATGCGCATCGCCGTTCCGTTCTCCTTGCAGATCTTCACCAGGGGCGTGAAGCGCTCACGGATACGTTCGAGCTCCGCTTCATAGGAAGCATCGGTGTATTCAAGCTCCTCAAATTTTTTCTTGTCGGCGTAATTGCCGGGGTTAACACGCACTTTCTCCACTACGCGTGCCGCGTGTTCGGCGGCGTTGGGAGTAAAATGTATATCGGCACAAATGGGAGTGTTGTAACCGCGCTTACGCAATTCTTTTTTGATCGCTTCCAGGTTCTTCGCGTCGTTGAGGCTGGGAGCGGTAATGCGAACCAGCTCACATCCGGCTTCGATCATGCGGATGCTTTGCTCCACCGTCTTCAGGGTATCCATCGTATCGGTGGTGGTCATGCTCTGAACCCTTATGGGGTTCGTGCCGCCAATTCCTAAGCCACCCACCTTCACCTCCCTGGTAAGGAAACGTGAATAACTGAATAAGGAATTACAGTATTGATTCGGATGTTTCAATGGCACAAAGATACTAGCTATTTCCGCAGGTAGCTCTTGAGCGCCGCGTTGCCAAACACAGTGAGGAAGATGATGGCCGTACCCAGATAAAAAGTCCCTGTAAGCTGCTTGTCTTCGTTGAAGATAAGATACGCCCACACAATTCCGTACACTGTTTCCAGGTTCACAGTGAGCGTCATCGTATAGGGATTGATATTCTTTAACAGGTTGATGCTGGCTACCATGGGGAAGGCGGTGATGAAGGCGCAGAAGATGATGAGCCACATAGCGTCTTTCATCGAGAGCGTAAAGAACTCAGCGGAATATTGTCCGGTGAAAAGCAGGAACAACGAAAGTGCGAACAAGCCGCCGCCCAGCTCATAAAAACTAATGACACCCGAAGGGATCTTTTTTACGATAAGTCCGTTCCATACAGTGAAGAGCGCCGAAGTAAACGCGGCCAATACGCCATAGATGATGCCCCAGGTATAACCGCTCTCCACATTAAATATCAAAACGATCGCGCCGATGATCACCAGCCCGAAGAATATCTCGTACAGTAAAAAGCGCCTTTTGTAAAAGAAAGGCTCGATGAAGGAAGAGAAGAGCGTGCCGGTAGAGAAGGCCGCGAGTGTTACGGATACGTTGGAGATCTTGATGGCATGATAAAAACAAACCCAGTGAAAAGCAATGACAGTGCCTATGCCCGATAGGACTAGAAGCTGCTTTGCCGTAATGACCAGGCTTTGTTTGGTGACGATGAAATAGCCCAACAGCACCAACAATGTAATGGCCATGCGAAACCAGATGAGCGGGAAGGCCTGGATGGAGATGAGCTTTCCGAAGATGGGAGAGAAGCCCCAGAGAAAAACAATGAAATGCAGTAGGAGGTAATGCTTTCGCTGCGTGTCGCTCATGGCATCAGCAAAAGTACTCTAACTTTGTCATCAATGAACAAGCCTGTTTATTTGGACTATAACGCCACTACTCCTGTTGATGCGAGAGTACTCGAAAGAATGCTGCCGTACTTCACTGAGAAGTTCGGCAATGCCGCCAGCCGCACGCACCGAATGGGCTGGGTGGCTGAGCAGGCGGTGAAAACAGCGAGAGAGAACGTGGCAAAGTTCATTAACTGTTCAGAACAGGAGATCGTCTTTACCTCCGGCTCCACCGAGGCCATCAATCTTGCCATGAAAGGTGTTTGGGAGATCTACCGCAGCAAAGGCGATCATATTGTTACCGTACAAACCGAGCACAAGGCTGTGCTCGATACTTGTAAGGAGTTGGAGAGCAAGGGAGCGAAGGTTACTTATTTACCCGTTGACCGTGAAGGAAGGATCGATCTGAACGAATTGGAAGCAAGTATTACAGATAAGACGATCCTTGTTGCGGTGATGTTTGCCAATAACGAAACAGGCCTTATTCATCCCATGAAAAAGATCAGTGAGATCGTTCATGAAAAAGCCAGCCTGTTGCTTTGTGATGCAACGCAAGCAGCCGGCAAGATCCCGGTAGATGTACAAGAGGAAGGCATTGACCTTCTATGCCTGAGCGCGCATAAAGTATATGGCCCCAAAGGCGTGGGCGCGTTGTATGTAAGAAGAAAAGATCCGCGTGTTACTTTACATCCGCTGCTACACGGCGGAGGTCATGAACGCGGTTTGCGCTCCGGCACATTGAACGTTCCGGGCATTGTGGGATTTGGCCGCGCCCTTGAAATAGCGGAAGAAGAACTGTGGAGCGACGCCGAACGTATCTCAAAGCTCCGCACGCTGCTCGAGCAGCAATTGATCGAGCTTGGAAATGTATATGTGAACGGCGCCATCCGCGACCGCCTCTCTAACGTAAGCAATCTTTGTTTCATGGGCATCAAAGCCGATGGCCTTATCACCAAGCTCCCTGATCTTTGCGTTTCCACCGGCTCGGCCTGCACCAGCGCCATTCCCGAACCCTCGCATGTGCTAAGCGCCATGGGCCTCAAGCCTGAGCAAGCGCTTGCCTCAGTACGTTTCAGCCTGGGGAAATATACTACGTTCGATGAGATAACGTTTACCTTGGAAGCGATTAAGAACGCATTGATATCTTTGAAAAAAGATTAACGTCACCCTGAGCGATTCGAAGGGTTTATACTAATTTTGTTTGAAGCCCCTATTAACGATGCGATACAAAACGCCATTTATAGTTTCGATCCTCTCTCTTGCCGGTATATTTTTCCTGGGAGGAAATGCTCCTATGGGAAGATACACCGTAAGCGGTACCATAACCGAAACCCATGAAGTGCTCAGCGGGATCCGTCCTACCGAGGACATGGAGCGCGAATGGAAGAGGCCCAAGCCTTACGCTAACAAGACCATGTACGTGCGGCTGGGCAGCACCAACAAATACACCAAGAAAGTATACCGACGCTTTACCACCGATTCGGCGGGAAAGTTCATCATCTCTCTTCCTCCAGGCAAATACTGCATTGTGCAGCAGCCCAAGCGCGACCGTCTCAAGATCCCCGATTACACGGCGCAGAACAAACAGCTTCGCAATTTCGAACAGTATCAGGTGGCTGACAAAAAATGCTTCGACGACTGGTATGCTTCCTGCGACACCACCATCGAGGTGAAAGACAAGAATCTTTTAGACATTCGTTTCAATATTCATTTCGGATGGAACCCGCCCTGTGTGAGCGGCGGTCCCATTCCCCAATAGAACGAGGACATGAAGAACAGTTTTTTTATTGTGGCCGTGCTGTTGCTGGCCTCTTGTGATCCCAGCAAAAAAGTGACGAAGAATACGTCCAAATACCCGGTGATGAACCTCGACACCATTGCGGTGAGGCCCACCGAGATGCGTGAAACAGAACCTTACCAGGCATCGGAGAAAAGGCTCAACGACATTCTGCACACCAAGCTCGATGTGCGTTTTAACTGGGAGAAGAGCCAACTCATCGCGAAAGCCACCATCACCGCGAAACCTTATTTCTATCCTTCTTCGTCTCTTGAACTTACAGCGCGTGGATTCGACATCAACGAGATAAGCCTTGTAAAAGGAGAGAACCGCCAGAAGCTGGAGTACACGTACAAAGGTGATGATCTGACCATAAAGCTCGATAAAGAATACACCAGGAGCGAAACCTACCAGGTGTACATTGATTATACCGCGAAGCCCAATGAGCTGAAAGCAGGAGGAAGCGCGGCGATCAATAACGACAAGGGCCTGTACTTCATTAATCCTGACGGCAAAGAGCTTAACAAACCGAAACAAGTGTGGACACAAGGCGAGACGCAGTCGAACTCCGCCTGGTTTCCCACCATCGATCGTCCCAATGAGCGCATGACCAACGAGATCTACATGACCGTTGATAAAAAATACACGACACTCTCTAACGGTGAGCTGGTGTTCTCTACCGATAATCCTGACGGCACCCGTACTGATTATTGGAAGATGGACCTGCCTCACGCTCCCTACCTGATGATGATGGCCGTAGGAGAATTTTCGGTGGTGAAAGATAAATGGAGGGACAAGCAAGTGAACTATTATGTAGAGAAGGAATACGAGCCGTACGCGAAAGCGATCTTCGGCAATACACCCGAGATGCTGGAGTTCTTCTCTACGAAATTGGGCGTGCCCTATGCCTGGCCCAAATACGCGCAGGTGGTGGTGCGCGATTATGTTTCAGGCGCTATGGAGAATACTTCCGCTACTTTGCACGGCGAATATCTGCAGCGCACGGATCGCGAGCTGCTTGACCGTACCAACGAGGATGTTGTATCACACGAACTTTTCCACCAGTGGTTCGGCGACCTGGTGACCTGTGAATCATGGTCGAACCTTCCCCTCAACGAATCGTTCGCTACTTACGGCGAATACCTGTGGATGGAACATAAATACGGCCGCGATGATGCTGACGAACACCTTGACAGTGACCTGATGCAATACCTGAGCGAGTCGATGCGCAAGAAGGAAAACCTTATCCGTTTCCAGTACGATGACCGCGAGGATATGTTCGACGGCCATTCGTACCAGAAAGGAGGAAGGGTGCTGCACATGCTCAGGAAATATGTGGGCGACGAAGCCTTCTTTGCTTCTTTGAAATTATATCTCGAAACAAATAAGTTCAGCTCAGTAGAGATCCACAACCTGCGCCTGGCCTTTGAACAGGTAACGGGCGAAGACCTCAACTGGTTCTTCAACCAATGGTTCCTCGCTAACGGCCATCCCGAAGTAGAGTTCAGCCATAGCTATAATGCGGAAACAAAAAAGGTGACACTTACCGCTAAACAAAAGCCTACTGGCAGCATTCCTGTTTACAGGCTTCCGATAGAAGTGGATATCTATGCCGGAGGAAAAAAAGAACGCCGCCACATCGATCTCACCAAGAGCAGCCAGGACTTTATTTTTGTTTCTGAAACAGCTCCTGACTGGGTAAATGCTGATGCCGAGAAGCAGATGCTCTGCTCGAAGAAGGACAACAAAAAGATCGCGGAGCTCGTGTTCATGTATAAGAACGGCCCACTGTATCTCGACAGGGCCGAAGCGGTAGAAGCACTCGCTGATCTTCTTCCTGATTCAGCGGCGAAGGCAACGATCATGCTCGCGCTTAGCGACAAGTTTTACGGCATCCGCCAGTTGGCCATTCAAAAGCTGCAACGCCATACCGACCCGGCGCTGAGGCAAAAGCTGGTGGCGTTGGCGGAGGTTGACCCCAAGGCGGATGTACGCGCGGTGGCGCTCGACGCGCTTAACAAACGTTTCCAGGACGACGAGATGACAGCGTTCAACCGCAAGGCTCTCAATGACAAGTCATATACGGTGATGCGCTCCGCGATGATCGGCCTCTCCGGTGCCGATTCAAAAGAAGGAATGAAGGTGGCGAAGCAGTACGAGAACGAAAAATATGGAGGCGTGAGCACCACCATCGCTTCCATTTACGCGGCTCACGGCGGCGATGATAACAACGCTTTCTTCCTGAAGATCGCCCCTGACTTTAGCGGCTATGAGCAGATCACATTCGTAACCTATTATACGGCATTCCTGAAACGCTGCAGCGATGGTACCATCAACGAAGGACTTCCTGTGCTCGAGAGCATCGCGAAGAACGGAAGCAACCGCTGGGCGAAATACTATGGCAAGAGCAGCATCTCAGGCCTCTACGACTGGTACACGCGCAAGGAAGAAAAGACACAGCAGAAGATCGATGACCTGAAAGCCACCAAGCAGGATGCGGCAGGCCTGAAAGGGCTGGAAGATAATCTTGCGGCTATCAAAAGTCAGAAGGAAAAGATCAACGAGATCCTGAAGGGGCTTAACTAACCCTTCGAATCGCTCAGGGTGACACTCTAAATTTGTTAGGTCAGGCTGAGCGGAGTCGAAGCCTCACTCACTCACTCACTTGTTCATAACCGGTGTCATCCAGCAGGTCGCCGCTCAGCGCCGCCGCTACGGCCAGTTCATCACAACGGTTGTTCTCCACATTGCTGCCATGGCCTTTTACCCAGTGAAAACGCACCTTGTGCTTGCGGTAGATCTTTAAGAAACGTTTCCAGAGGTCGGGGTTCATTTTCTTGTTAAAGTCTTTTTTCTCCCAACCGAACAGCCAGCCTTTTTCTACGGCATCCACCACGTATTTGGAGTCGGAGTAAACGGTAACAGGGCTGCCGGGTTTCTTCAGCGCCTCTAAGGCAACGATCACACTCAATAGCTCCATGCGGTTATTGGTGGTGAGCTTGAAGCCCTGCGAGAGCTCCTTGCGGTGATGGTTGTAGAGCATCACCACCCCATATCCTCCAGGACCAGGATTGCCTCTCGAAGCGCCATCGGTGTACACGGTGATCATCAGAAGACCAGGTTTTGTTTCGACTTAAGATTTGCGGGGCTGATCTCGAAGGCAGTGAGCACAATGCTGATCTTGCGAAGCCCGCTGAGGATATTCTCTTTTTGTTTGGCGGTAAGGTTACCGCTTACTTTCATAAGATAGTCAGCTTGTTTTTGTTCGGGCAGCAGCAAGCCGTGCGTGCTGCGGTTGGCAATCACGCTGTACTCAATGTAGTTCTCTTCGTCGTTCCAGGTGAAAAGGGAATGGCGCGAAACGTCCATCTGTTTTTTTTCTTTGATCTCCAGGTCATCCCGTTTCTCCAGCTCGGTTCCCAGCTCCTGGTTAATGGCCCAGCAAATGCGGTAATCCTTCTCATGGCAGGAAATGCCTACGAGTAGGAAATCAAAATTAAATTCAATGTCGAGAGATAGTTTGGGCATTCGCTGCAGCGAAAGTACGAAAGTCTTGGGCAAGCAGTATGGTTCGACTTCGCTCACCATGACAGCTTACTATTTTCTTGTCACCCTGAGCGGAGTCGAAGGGTCAGGGAAGCGTTGCAAGCATCCCGTCCGTAACCTCCGCTGCGATCTGCTCCGCGCGCTTCTTGGAGAAGTGCTGCGCCTGCCCGTAAGGCTGTCCGTCAATAAATACCTGAACGGTGTATTGCCGGTCGTTGCCATTGCCATTTTCGCCAATAAGCTCGAAGCGTAATTGCTTCTTCTCCTTTTGCGCCCACTCAATGAGCTTGCTCTTGAAATCGGTTTCCTTGTTCTCTACTTCATCCATATCCACATGCAGACGGATGATGCGGTCCACGATGAAGGTTTGCGCCACGCGGTAGCCTTTGTCGAGGTAGATCGCGCCGATCAGCGATTCAAAGGCGTCGCCGTTGATGGAATTGTGGCCGGAGCTCTCGTCCACGTTCTTATCGATCATTACATCGATGCCCAGCTTTGTGGCGAGGCGATTGAGCGATGAACGGCTTACAATGCGCGAACGCATCTTGGTGAGAAAGCCTTCGTCCTTAAAGGGAAAGGTCTTGAAAAGAAAATCGGTCACTACGGCGCCCAGCACCGCGTCGCCGAGATACTCCAGGCGCTCGTTGCTGTCGCGAACGCCTTCACGTATCTCCTGCGCCACCGAACTGTGGCGAAAGGCCTGTTTGTACAAAGCGATGTTGCCGGGATAGAATCCCAATATGTTCTTTAGCGAGCGGAACAACGTACGCTCGGCAGAAAAATAAATGCGAAAGAAGGAGATCATTAAAATGCGCTGTGGAAATTATGCGCGGTATTTTTTTACGATGATGGAGGCGTTGTGTCCGCCGAAGCCGAAGGTGTTGCTCAGCGCGGCCCTCACTTCGCGCTTCTGCGCCTTGTTGAAAGTGAAGTTGAGCTTGTTATCCAGGTCAGGATCGTCAGTAAAGTGGTTGATGGTGGGTGGAACAATATCGTTCTTTACCGCCATAATGGAAGCCACCGCCTCAATGGCACCTGCCGCTCCCAGCAGGTGGCCGGTCATGGATTTGGAAGAGCTGATGTTAAGCTTATACGCATGCTCCTTGAACACGCCCAGTATAGCTTTCGTTTCCGCGATGTCGCCCAGGGGAGTGGAGGTGCCGTGAACATTCACATAGTCGATGTCTTCCGGCTTCAGCTCTCCGTCAATAAGCGCGTTGCGCATTACGTTGAGCGCGCCAAGTCCTTCCGGGTGGGGTGCGGTGATGTGATGTGCGTCGGCAGTCATTCCACCGCCAGCCACTTCAGCATAGATCTTCGCGCCTCTTTTCAGCGCGTGCTCTAATTCCTCGAGCACGATACAGGCGCTTCCTTCTCCAAGTACAAAACCGTCGCGGTCCTTGTCGAAAGGACGTGATGCTGTTTGAGGAGAATCGTTGCGCACCGATAAAGCGTGCATGGCGTTAAAGCCGCCGATACCTGCTTCGTTGATAGCAGCTTCTGATCCGCCGGATACAATAATGTCGGCCCTGCCCATACGGATATAGGTGAAGGCGTCGATGAGCGCGTTGGTGGAAGAAGCGCAGGCGGAAACAGTAGTGTAGTTAGGTCCTCTGTAGCCGAACATAATAGAGATATGCCCGGAACAGATGTCGGCGATCATTTTAGGAATAAAGAAAGGATTGAAGCGCGGAGTGCCATCACCTTTAGCGAAACCCGAACATTCAGTAAGGAACGTATCGAGGCCGCCGATGCCGGAACCCCAGATAACGCCGGCACGGTCAACGTCGATGGAAGTATTGCCTTCGAGCCCGGCGTCCTTCACCGCCTGCTTGGCGGTAGCCATGCCGTACTGCGCGTAGCGGTCAAGCTTACGGGCCTCCTTGCGGTCGAAATATTCTTCCGGGTTAAAACCCTTCACCTCACAGGCAAACTGGGTCTTGAACTTCGACGCGTCGAAACGGGTAATAGAGGCTGCTCCGCTTACACCGTTGATAAGTGAATTCCAGTAGTCGTCTACGGAATTACCTATGGGTGTAATGGCGCCAAGACCGGTAACTACTACGCGTCTTAACTGCATTTAAGAAAAATGGAAATTATTTTACGTTTGCTTCGATGTAAGCAATTGCTTCTCCAACGGTGCTGATCTTCTCAGCCTGGTCATCGGGGATAGCAATGTTGAATTCCTTTTCGAACTCCATGATCAGCTCCACAGTGTCAAGTGAGTCAGCTCCAAGGTCGTTGGTGAAGCTTGCTGCGGGGGTTACCTCCTTTTCGTCAACGCCAAGTTTATCAACAATAATCGCCTTAACTTTTGATGTGATGTCTGCCATTTTATTTACTTGTTTTAGGTTATAAAATCGGATGCAAAGATATGTTTATGCCAGTAACTACCAAAAAAAACGCTTGCTGCGCAAGCTCCCCTGGGCTTGTTAAAGGGTCAGCCTTCGCCAAAAATGCCTATTTTCGCACATTCTACGCATAAATGGCCTTGAAAAACATCGTAATTCTTGCCTCCGGCGAGGGGACCAATGCCCTGAATATCATTGAATATTTCAAAAAAACGGGCAAAGCCAGGGTCTCACTGCTTATATCAGGCAGGGGCGCTGCCCCGGTAGTGATCAAGGCCATGCTCAGCGAAACACCGGTGATGGTGCTCGACCGCAGGGAGTATTATGCCGAGGCCGCCTTCAGCGATTTCCTTGTGCGCGAAAAGACCGACCTTATTGTATTGGCAGGATTCCTTTGGCTCTTGCCCGAAAATGTGGTGAAGGCCTTCAGTGGAAAGATACTTAACATACACCCGGCATTGCTTCCCAGGTACGGCGGCAAAGGCATGTACGGAATGAACGTGCACAAGGCGGTGATCGCCGCGGGAGAAAAAGAAAGCGGCATCAGCATCCATAATGTGAATGAACGCTTTGATGAAGGCGCCATTGTGTTCCAGGCCAAATGCGCGTTAGAGGCAGGAGAAACACCCGAAAGTCTCGCGCAGAAGATCCACCAGCTGGAGCAGGAGCATTTTCCGAAGGTGATAGAACAAGTGTTACATTTGTGAAATGAATTTCGACCTCAAAGAGATCGCTACCCTTACCATGGTGCTCTTCGCCGTTATCGATGTGCTGGGCTCATTGCCTGTGCTCATCGACGTGAAGAACCGCGTGGGAAGCGTGGAGGCCGGCAAGGCCACGATGGTCTCGGGTATCCTTATGATCGTGTTCCTGTTTGTGGGTGAATCCATCCTCAACCTTATCGGCATCACTACCGCCGACTTCGCCATCGCCGGCTCCTTCGTGCTTTTTTTCCTGGCACTTGAAATGATCCTGGGCATTAAATTCTATAAAGATGATTCAGCAGCCACTGCTTCGGTAGTACCCATTGCCTTTCCGCTGCTTGC
>JANWJV010000107.1 GCA_025451785.1 Bacteroidia bacterium
ACGTGAACAAGGCCCTCAACTTTGCCCTCGGCTTTCAGCGCATACGTTCCGAAGGTTTTTACCTGCGGGAGAACACCAACGACAATAGTTTTTTCATTAGCTCCAACTATCGTCCGAAGAAGAACAAGTATAATCTCCTGGCGCAGCTGGTGTACAACAGCTTCAACTACTCCACCAATGGAGGCATTGCTAACGATACCACTTTTGAAGATGGCAGCAGCCTCGACAAGAAGCTGATCCCCGTTAACCTGAGCGCGGCACAGCGCAGGGAGCGAAACAAGAGCGCCACCCTCTCACAATATTTTCATCTGGCGTATTTTCCAGTTCCAGCCGACCTACGCGACTCAACCGCAAAGCCACAGCCCAGGAGAACTTTGTTTCACACCTTCAGCATCAGTGATGCCAGCTGGGTATATGAGGACAATGACCCTCAATCAGGATTTTACGGTAATGTATTGAATGATACGGTCCGCACGCTCGATTCGGCCTATACATGGAAGATAGAGAACAGCCTGCATTACCGCGCGGCGCTTTCAAAAGATCCGGAAGGTTCCAGCTTCCAGGTTTCAGTAAAACATGAGTTCGGGGGCCTGATGTACGACACAGCATTCAGCAACCTGATGGCGGCAATTGACTTTACAGCTGTGGAGAAGAAGGCCGGTCTCCATATGAATATCCGCGGGCAGTATTGCTTCAGCGGCACTAACGCGGGTGATGCCAACATAGGTCTTTTCTTTAGGAAAAGTATCGCCAAAGCTTCCGCTGTCATTGTGGAGGGTAAAGGCAAAATGGTAAGTCCATGGTTTATGATGCAGCGTTATTCGGGCAATCATTTTGTCTGGGCTTATGACTTTGAGAAGACCTCGCAAATGGAGATGCGCATGGAGCTGCGTAATAACAAATACCGCATGGGTATTGCCGGGCAGATGAACAACTTCGTTAACTACACCTATTTCGACAACTTCGGAGCGCCGAAGCAAATGACCACTTCATTTGTAACCTATACAGGTATACTGTGGAAAGACTTTACCTGGAAGAAGTTGCGCTTCAACAACAAGGTGATCTATCAATATGTTCCTGATTCAATTCCCCTGCGCTTGCCCGAGATCGTAAGCAAGCATTCATTGTTCTTCGAGAAGAACCTTTTCAAGAGCGCGCTCATTTTGCAGGCGGGTGTGGATGTGTTCTTCAGCACTGCCTGGTACTCGCCTATGTATATGCCGGCAACAGGGGCCTTCTGCATCCAGAACGAAAAGAAGACGGGCAATTATCCTTTTGCGGATGTGTTTGTGAACATGAAGATAAAAACGGTGTTCATCTTCCTGAAGATGGAGCATGCCAACTCGGGCCTTATGGGGAACACCTACTATAGCCTGCTCCACTACCCGGCGCCTGACAGGGCGCTGAAGTTCGGCCTGCGCTGGAGGTTCCTGGATTAACCCCCTCTGTGTCTCCCCCTATTTGCTTTGCAAACAGGGGGAGAATCCGTGCGTACCCTCCCCTGTTTCGCAAGAAATAGGGGAGGGAAAGGGAGGGGTCAAAAAAAAGACCGCACTACTGTGCGGTCTTTTTATGAGGAAGGAGTTTTGCTCCTTAGTATGTCATGAAACTTGTGCTCTTCTTGGCCCTGTTGTTACGCTGCCTGTGCTGCTTCTTGGTACCGCAGCCGGGTTTTTGTTGGCATGATTCGAGGATCAGAGAGCCTGCAGAAAGGCACAAAGCCAGCATGATCATTTTGAAGGAAAATATCTTTTTGAGCGTTTTCATTGTTCTCGGTTTTAGATAGTTTTTTAATATATAAGCATCAAAGTTAGCTTTTATTATCTCATGAGCAAAATATTTTATCAACAATTTCTGCGGTTATTGGTTGATTGGTTAATGGTTATGGCTGGGATGGGTATCGGTTTGGGTTGATCAGTTGGGAGCGGAACTTGAACTAAACAACCATAACCATCAACCAAAGAAACTCTAACCACCAACCAACCAACTAATAACTAATAATTATCTTTGGAAACACAAAAACCGAACCTATTCTATGAAACTCTTACAAGGAAAGACCGCCCTGGTAACCGGCGCCTCCCGCGGCATCGGCAGGGGCATCGCGCTCATGTTCGCCGAACAGGGTGCCAATGTTGCCTTTACCTACCTGAGCTCTGTTGAAAAAGGCCAGGCCCTGGAACAGGAGCTGGCAGCCAAAGGCATTAAGGCCAAAGGCTATCGTTCTGACGCGGCCTCTTACAAAGAAGCCGATGACCTTGTGAACAGCGTGGTGACCGACTTCGGCACCATTGATATATTGGTGAACAACGCCGGCATCACCCGCGACGGACTGCTGATGCGCATGACCGAAGAGAACTGGGATGCCGTGATGAACGCCAACCTCAAATCGGTGTTCAACCTTACCAAGGCCGTACAGCGCCCCATGCTGAAACAAAAGAAAGGAAGCATCATCAACATGAGCTCCGTAGTGGGCCTGAAAGGCAATGGAGGACAATCCAACTATGCGGCCTCAAAAGCAGGCATTATCGGTTTCACCAAATCGGTGGCGCTCGAACTGGGCTCACGCAATATCCGCTGCAATGCCATAGCTCCCGGGTTCATTGAAACAGAAATGACCGCCGCCCTCGACCAAAAAGTGGTGGAAGGCTGGAGACAAGCAATTCCTCTTAAACGCGGAGGCACTTCAGAGGACGTAGCGAACCTCACTACCTTCCTGGCTTCCGATATGTCATCGTATATTACTGGACAAGTAATAAGTGTTTGCGGAGGCATGCTTACTTAGATGTATAATGGATGATGGTTAATGGATAATGGAAAAGCCACTGATCACATTAACCATTAACCCTTAACCATTAAACATTGTCGATCATAACTGAATATCCTCTCTGGTTCCTCCTCTTCTGCGTTCTCGCAGGAGCCCTCTACTCTGCCGTACTCTACTTTAGAGAAACTAAAATGGACGAGGTCAGTCCCTGGATCATCAGGGCCATGGCATTGTTCAGGTTCATTGTTGTTACTCTCATTTGCATTCTTCTTTTATCGCCGCTTGTAAGAACAATTTCGAGGCAAGTAGAAAAACCCATCGTCATCATTGCGCAGGACAATTCAGAGTCATTGGTGCTCTCGAAGGATTCTTCTTATTACCGTAAGGAGTATAAAGAAGCGCTCAGTAAACTGGCCGAGGAACTGGCCGAGAAGTACGAGATACGCACCTATACCTTCGGCGATAAGATAAGCGAAGGCCTCAATATGCTGTTCAGCGAGAAGCAAACTGATATGTCGGGGTTGTTTGAAGAGATACAGAGCAGGTACGCGCACCGCAACGTGGGCGCGGTGGTGATCGCTTCCGACGGACTGTACAACAAAGGATCGAACCCTATTTACTCTTCTCAGAAACTAAAGCTACCCATCTATACTATCGCGCTTGGCGATACCACCGTCCGTAAAGATATTTCCATCGCCAAAGTGGAGCACAACCGCCTGGCTTATCTTGGCAACACATTTCCATTACAAATTGTGGTAAATGCTACCGAGCTGAAAGGGAAGAGCAGCCTGCTCACCGTATCGAAAGGCAATGCCACGGTCTTCTCGCAAAAGATAGACGTAAACAGCAATACTTTTTCAACCACCGTAGCCATACAGCTCGATGCCAAAGAGACCGGCCTTCAGCGTTACCGTGTGAAGGTGGCCGAGCTGGAAGAAGAATTCAACACCCGCAACAATGTGCGTGATGTATTCATCGACGTACTCGACAACCGCCAGAAGATACTGATATTGGCCGAGGCACCACACCCTGATGTAGCGGCTATCCGACAAAGCTTGGAGAGCAGCCAGGCCTATGAGGTAGAGAGCTATACCATTGATGATTTCGACAAGCCGCTCAAGCAGTACAGCCTGGTGATCCTGCATCGTCTGCCGAATCCAGGCATGGGAAAAGCGCCGGTGCTTACTGAATTGAACAACTCCGATATCCCCGTTCTGTCATTCTCCGGCGCCAATGCCATTGTACGCGGCGACCTTGAAGGCAGCACCTTCAGCAGCAAGATGAACGAAAGTGAGCCGGTATTAGCAGAGGCCTTTCCGCTTTTTACCATCAGCGAGAACCTGCGGAAGTCTATTGCGGATTATCCCGCTGTAACCTGTCCCTTTGGCACTTATGAGCAAGGTAACGGCGACAACGTATTGTTGTACCAGCGCATCGGCGTGGTGAATACCAAAAGCCCGCTGCTGTCCTTTAGCCAAACAGGCGGTGCCAAGGTGGCGGTATTCGCCGGTGAAGGTCTCTGGAAATGGAGGCTTAACGATTACGCCGTAAACAAGAACCAGGATGCCTTCAACGAACTTATCAGCAAGACCGTACAATACCTGGCTGTGAAAGTTGACAAAAGCTTCTTCCGTGTATCGATGGCCAAGAACAACCTCTTTGAGAACGAACCGGTGGAGTTCAACGCCGAAGTGTACAACGACAGTTACGAGCTGGTGAACGATGTGGACGTAAGCCTCGAGATCATCAATGCCGAAGGCAAGCGTTTCCCCTTCACCTTCAGCAAGACGGGCAATGCCTATCGCCTGGAGGCCGGGATTTTCCCAGCGGGTGATTACCGTTATGAGGCAGGCACCAAGATCGGACAGAAAGTATATAAAGCCCGCGGCGAGTTCAGCATCACCGCCCTGCACCTGGAAGCGGCGGCTACTGTAGCTGACCACCAGCTTTTGTTCCAGCTGGCCCAAAAGAACGGCGGACAAATGGTGTATCCCAACGGACTAAAAGACCTCAGTATGCTCCTTTCCAAACGCGATGACATCAAACCGGTGGTGTATACCGAGAAAAAGCTGGATGATGTGATCAACCTGAAATGGCTATTCTTCCTCTTCCTGGCCCTCCTCGCGGCCGAATGGTTCCTGCGCAAGCGCAATGGCGCTTATTAGTTAATGGTTTCTTGGTTGTTAGTTTTGGTTTGGTAGTTTCCTGTTTATAGTTCTCCTGTTTCACGCTCTAAAACCCAAATAACCAAAACAAGCAACTGAATAACTATAACCAATAACTAACCAACTAATAACTATTGACTCTAATCACATCATTTATGAATAAAAAGTAATTAAGGCTTTGTTAATAATTTTCATTTGGAGGGAATATAGCCTTTTCGCTACATTCGCATCCTGAAACTACCAACCATGAAAAAGCCCCGACTAACGCTCCTCCTTTGCCTCATCAGCCTTACCTCTTTCTCCCAAACATGGTTTGAGGCGGCCCTTCGCGGACAGTTCGGTCCTACCTTTCTTGTCAACAATAATATTTCTAAAGACCACCACGTAAGCCAGGAGCTTTCCTACGGCAACGGCTTCGGTGGAAGGCTGGGTGTTTGCTTTAACGACATACACGAAGTGCAGGTAGAGTTCATGCTATCACAGTCTACCCAGAAATACCACATCAAGCTCGACTCTTCCGCTACAGTGATCTACGATAAGAAGATCGTTTTCAAAACCTACGATATCCCCCTGCTCTACAGGCACTGGTCTAACGGAGGATACTTTGAGGTAGGTCCGCAGATCTCGCTGGTACGTTCAGCCATTGAAACAAACACGCTGGCCCCCGGCGTTACCACCGTTTCGCCTAAGTTCTCTGAAAACTATTATTCAGGAGTGATCGGCTTCGGCGCCAACTTCGTTGGCTCAGGACCTTTCTCACTAGTGCTTGGCGCCAGGCTAAGTTATGGCCTCAGCGACCTCATCGGCTCTGCCGGCGGACGGTCACAGACCCAAAGCTACCCCCTTACCGATTCATTCTATAACGCCACCTACGGTTCTTACAAGCCTACAAACGCAGTATCCGCCATGCTGGTTATTGAAGCCAGCTTCGACGTGGGGTACTTTGTGAGCTCCCACTGTAAGAATAATCACGTGCGCTTCCTTTCGTTTTGATGTTTAATGGTTAATGTATAATGGTTAATGGGATGGATTCATTAACCTCGAATCATCCATTTTCAAGGCAACTAATTTCGCGAGCATTAGTCTTTAGGGCATGAAGACGCTTCCCCGGCTCTTTATTCCCTTTTTCTTGACTCTCTGCCTGTTTTCAAAGGTGCAGGCCCAATTTACTTCCAGAGATATTACCTACGGGGGGCGATTCCCGAGTCGATCTTTTTACCAACAGTTTAATACGCTCGAGAATTTTCAACTTTACAAACCGCTACAAACCGTTGGAATTGCTGTCACCGGGCATTACTTCGTTAACAAAAGAGGCGACCCTGATGGTTATTCCTCATATTGCCAGATCTTGCCGCAAGACATTGTTGTGCAAGACAGTATTAAATGCCGGGTGAATGGATTTGTCTTTGGCTTTATGCTCTTCGGCAGAGATGTCTTTAAAAAAATGGATCATTTTGACTTTATCATTTGTACAGGATTTAATACAGGAAGACTACGGCTTGAGCATAATGAACTTATTCGCAGGAAGAATGCTTTCTTTTCACCAGCTGTCGCAGCGGTTCCCAGATTAAGGATTGGGCGACTCGTACTTTCTGCCCGGTTCGAGTATGAGTATGACATTTCTTCCCCACGGTGGAAAAAATTTCTATTCGCGAAGGACGGTGGAATAACCTTGAGCAATCTCCGACAGAATGGACTGTCAACTTGTATTTCTCTTGGATGGACGATCAAAGAGAAATTAAATATGAGCGTTAATTACTAAGGGTCTTATTATTGTGTTCCTGTGTTCATGCATCAGAGAACACAAGAACTATTAGACCGCTCACTTAATTTCGGAGTAACGACGTTGAACTTCCTGGCGAGGCTAAAATTCAATGATATTCTGAACGTCCCTAAAAGACAACTAGCCCGTGCCAGCGTCTCCATTGGCGCCAACTACAAGGAATCCCAGGCGGCTGAAACCAAAAAGGATTTCATCCACAAGATAGGGATCGTTTGCAAGGAATGCAGGGAAAGCCACTATTGGATACGGGTACTAAAAGCGGTTTACAGGGAGAAAGAAATACAGCAGAAGCTGGAAGAAATTCAACAGGAAGCAATGGAGCTCCGAAAGATATTTACGGTCATCAAAATGTCAGCAGAAGGAAAATCGCGCACCGCGCACCCTCCATTAACCATTAACCCTTAAACATTAACCATGTATTAAGCGGGTACCTTCCCCAGCACTTTCGCCATGGTAGCTCCAATTACCGCAGGCGAGTCAACCACATTTACTCCGCACTCACGGAGAATGGCTTTCTTCGCTTTCGCGGTATCTTCATCACCACCTACAATGGCACCGGCATGACCCATGGTGCGGCCCGCGGGAGCGGTTTCGCCGGCGATGAAGCCAACCACAGGTTTTTTATTGCCGCTCTGTTTGATATAGCGTGCTGCCTCTGCCTCCATACCTCCGCCTATCTCACCGATCATTACGATACCATCGGTATCGGGGTCGTTCATGAAAAGCTCTACAGCTTCTTTGGTAGATGTTCCTATAATGGGATCGCCGCCAATGCCGATGGCCGTGCTGATGCCTAAGCCCGCACGTACGATCTGGTCGGCCGCTTCATAGGTAAGGGTGCCTGATTTTGACACCACTCCTACCCTGCCCTTCTTGAACACAAAGCCGGGCATGATGCCCACCTTGGCTTCGCCGGCAGTAATAACACCAGGGCAGTTGGGGCCAACGAGTCGGCAGTTCTTATCCTTAAGGTATTCTTTAACGCTCATCATATCGCGGGTGGGGATGCCTTCGGTAATACAAACGATCACCTTAATGCCTGCCTCTGCCGCTTCCATAATAGCGTCGGCAGCAAATGCAGGGGGAACGAAGATAATGGACACATCAGCGCCTGTATTCTTCACTGCGTCGGCCACGGTATTGAACACCGGTTTCTCCAGGTGTTTGGTGCCGCCCTTACCGGGAGTCACTCCGCCAACTACATTGGTTCCGTATTCTATCATCTGGGTAGCATGGAAGGTACCTTCGCTGCCGGTAAAACCCTGCACGATCACTTTGGAGTTCTTATTTACGAGGACTGACATATCTTAATGGTTAATGGTTAAGGTATAATGGTTAATGGGGTGGCTAAATTAGAATTTTGCGGTTGCAATACAAAGGAATTTAAATAAATTTGAACACATTAACCATCAGCCATTAAACATTAACCATCATTAGCCATCATTCCCCCCATACCGACACCATCGTAGCCCTGGCAACGCCTCCCGGCAACGGAGCCATTTCGGTAATACGACTGAGCGGCAAAAAAGCTTTGAGCATTTGCTCTAAGGTATTCTCCGACAAGCAGCTAAAGGCAAGGAACCTCGAAGGGCAGGACACGCATACCGTTCATTTCGGGCTGCTACACGATGGTAATATTATTCTTGACGAGGTATTGGTAAGCATCTTCAAAGGGCCGCATTCCTATACGGGTGAAGATGTGGTGGAGATCTCCTGCCATGGCTCCGGATTTATTCAGCAGCAGGTATTGCTATTGCTTATAAAGAAGGGCGCACGCATGGCTACCCCGGGCGAGTTTACATTGCGTGCCTTCCTTAACGGGAAGATGGACCTTAGCCAGGCCGAAGCCGTGGCCGACCTTATTGCCTCCAACTCCGCTACTTCGCACCAGATAGCCATGCAGCAGATGCGGGGCGGCTTTTCGAACCACATAAAAGTATTGCGCGAGAACCTCATCAACTTTGCTTCGCTGGTTGAACTTGAATTGGATTTTAGTGAGGAAGATGTAGAGTTTGCCGACCGCAGCGACCTCAGCAACCTGGTGATCTCCATCCAAAAGATCGTACAGCGTTTGATCGACTCCTTTGAGCTGGGCAACGTAATTAAGAATGGGATACCCGTGGCGATCGTAGGAAAGCCGAACGCCGGTAAATCTACTTTGCTGAACACATTGCTGGAAGAAGACCGGGCCATTGTGAGCGAGATACCCGGCACTACCCGCGATACAATTGAGGATGAACTGAACATTGACGGGGTATTATTCCGCTTTATCGATACCGCCGGCATACGCGAGACCAACGATGTGATCGAGAGCATGGGTGTAAGCAAGACCTTTGAGAAGATAAAGCTGGCCTCTATCGTTATCTACATCTTCGATGTGCATGAGATCAGCAGCCGAGAACTGGAAGCCATATTGGAGGAACTAAAAGGACACCTCAATAACTCACAGCTGGTGATCATCGCCAATAAGATCGATAAAGAAGACCTGGACTATACCAAGAAGGAGTTCGCCTCCTTTGGTGAGATCATTTACATGAGCGCCAAGGAAAAGATAGGCGTGGATGATCTGAAGAAGAAACTCGTAAGCCT
>JANWJV010000108.1 GCA_025451785.1 Bacteroidia bacterium
CTTCCGCTTTCGGAAGTTTGGGGTCGTAAACAGTAATGCCTTCGTTGGTACCGATCCAGTAACGGCCGTTATTGTCCTGGCAAATGGCCCACACCTGGTCGTTGATGATGCCGTCCTTCTTCGAAAAAGAAATGAATTTCTCACCCTTGAACACTTCCATTCCTTCCCCTAAAGTTCCCAGTAGAATATTGCCTTCACGGTCTTCGGTAATGCACTTGATCTTGTTCACCGAAAGACCGTTGGATGTATTAAAGAGAAGCACCTTGCCTGTCTTGGGATCGAGCCTGCAAATACCGTAGTTAAAAACGGAGGCCCATATATTTCCCTTGCTGTCTTCCAGCATGGTATAAATGAAATTCGTGCCGCCGCCCTGCGTCATCATACGCAGCAGTTCGGCTGTAACAAGCGGAATTATCTTTTTTTCGCTGAAGCTGTATTTGCAGATGTTGCCGTTGGAAGTGCCTATGAGGAGATCGCCTTTACGGTCCTGTGTAAGGCAGGTGATCTGGCCCGCGAGCATATTATCAGGACGAAAGAACTCGAATGAATTCGCCGCAACCGCCTTGGGCGATCGCTTTATCCCAACATCAGTAAGGAAGAATAGTTCACCATTCGCATTCTGGCGAATATCGATTACGTACTGGCTCAGGCCTTCTTTACTGGTATAAACACTGTAATTAGCATTGCTGTTAAGATCACCTGATGGGTCCTTGAGCACGATAGCGCCAAATGAAGCGGTGGATATCCAGATACTTCCTGACCTATCCTCGAACAATGAATAGATCTTTTTATCCTTCGGTAATGCTTCCGACTTTGCCGCGACAAAGGTCTTTCCATCGTATTTCGTCAACCCGCCGTTCTCATGCCCCATCCAGATATTACCCTTGCTATCGAGCAGGAAAGCGCTTACGTTGTTATCCGCCAAACCATTCTCTGTGGTAAAGCTTGTAAAGTTCTTTCCGTCAAAGCGTGACACGCCGCTCTCGGTGGCCAGCCATATATAGCCTGACCTGTCCTGGAGTATGGCCGATACATTCGACTGCGAAAGGCCGTCCTGTACACCGTAGTTTACAAAGGGATAGGTTTGTGCCTGGAGGAAAAGAGGAAGGAAAATAAAAACCGGCTGCAGTAAACTTTTAAGAAAGCGCATACAGCCGGGAGATGTTTTTTATTTCTTGATGAAGAAGAACGTGCCGCCTTCGTCTTCCAGGTCCTTGATCTTACCGAACTTGGGAGCCTGGTTGCCGGCTGCTGTTACCGCCGAGATCACCTTCTTGGAGATCTTATCAATAGAGATACAGCCGTCAGGATTGTTGTTGAGGGCGCCCGCGAATGTCTTGGTGAATTGCGAATTGTCAGAAGCAAGCTCATAGCCCGCCGAGGTGAACACCTGCGATGATTTGGCCTTGGTAAGCTCCCAGTTCTCGCAGCGCTGGTCTTCATTTCCGCCGCGCACCGCCAGCAGGAAGGTAGGTCCTGATTCGCAGGCATCGGTGATCACCAGCGTATGCACCAGGCGCGAAGAATAGCTTTGCATGGCGGCCTTCAGGTTGTTAATGCCGAAATAGCTGAACTCATCGTCGGTCTTCGCGTCAACGGGAACCCAATACCCGGTGGGGCTCACGTATTTGCCATGTCCGGCGTACCAGATCATCAATGAATTGATGTTATTGTTCTTTACATAATCGCGCAGCTCAATGGAGAAGAACTTCTCCAGGTCGGTCTTGGTCATGTCTTTCTTGTGCAGGATCTTGGCCACTTTGTAATTGGCAAGTGCTGTACGCATGGAGGTAACATCCTTCGCCGGACCTTCGAGGCTGGCAAAATTGGTGTACTTGCTGTTCTCGATGAACACCACCCAGGTATTGCCCATGGGATTATTTACCGAAGCATTGGCGCCGCTGCGGTTAAGCGTAAACTCCTGGATGGTTTCGTTGCCATAAATATCCCTCACAGTGAACACGATCTTGTTCTTGTTCGCGATGCTGATGTTGGAACTGAACTCGGGGTTCACGGTATTGGGCGAAAACGAGGCCAGCACACCCTCGATGTTGATTGTCTCAATAAAGCTCTCGTCCTTGATCTTGCCTTTGATGTAAAGGTCGCCACCGGTATTGTCGAGGAATATCTCGTTGTCGAACGAAGCGGCGGGAGACTCCAGGGCGATGATCGGCTTGTTGGTCTCTGTCTTTTCGATCTTATACGTTACAGTGGTACTGTTGTCGTAAATATCAGTAGCCACCAGAACAACATCGTTTGCCTTTACCAATCCGCTCGCGCGCATCGTGAACTCAGGGTTGATGGAGTCTCTGCGGAAATCGGCGAGCGCTCCGTTGATGGTGATCGATTTCATGGGGCTCGCGTCTTTCACCCAGCCTTTCATAAGCACATCGTCCTTATCGCCCGAAACACCTATAGCTCCCTTGTCGGTAGGCTTGGGTGTGGTCAATCCAACCTCCGGTTTACCGGTCTCCCTGCCAAGCTCAAAGAGCTTTTTCTCCGCGTCACGCACCAGGCCCATCACGCGGCTGTTGTCGGCCATAAGGGCATTCACCTTGTTATAGTCACCTTTGGCCTGTTTGTAGTTTTGTATCTGCTCATAAGCGGAAGCACGGCCCATATAGGTCTCATAATCTTTGTCGTCGAGCTTTACAGCCTGCGTGTAATCGTTCACCGCGTTCTGAAACTGTCCCAGTTTCATGTAATAGCCAGCCCTTTGTTTGAAGATAGGCGAAGAGGGTTTGGCAAGCACTACCTTGGTGATGTCGTTGAGCGCGTTCTGGTAATCCTTTTTGCCGGCATATACCATGCTGCGGGCCTGGAACACTTCCATGCTGTTCGCGTCCTTGGTGAGGGCTGTTTCGCAAACGGTAAGCGCTTCATCCGCTTTTCCAAGCTTCACCTGTACCAGGGCAAGGCCTACATAGCCCATAATGTATTTTGAGTCGTAGTACTTAGAGTTCTTATAGTCTTTCTCGGCCTCAATATAGTTCTTAAGGCTGTCCTGCATCACGCCATGATGGTAATAACTGGCGCCGGTCTTCTTGATGTCGAGATTGTACTGCGCAACAACAAGCCCGTATTTAAAATCTTTCACTTTATGAATAAGCACCAGTTCCATATCGATGGCTTCCTGGTAGCTGTGGTCCTTGTCGATCGCCTGGCGAAGCATGGCATCAGCATCCACATATTTGCCAAGGTCGTTAAGGATACGACCGGCATTGAAATACAGTTCTTTTTCCTTGGGGGAAAACACAATGGCCTTTTTGTAATCCTCTACCGCTTCCTGTTTCTTACCTGTCTTTTCGAAAAGCGCAGCGCGTGAAACATAGGCCTTCTCGAAATTGGGGTCGAGTTCGATGCACTTCGTGAAGTTATCCATCGCCTCCTTGGTATTGCCGGTACTGGCGAACTTTTCGCCGCTCGAAAAGTATTTTTTTGCCGTTTGGGAATAACCCAAAACCGAGCAAAACAAAAATAATGTTAAGGGGAAAAAATATCTGGATTTAAACATTAGATTTGAGTTTTTAATGAACCTAACAAATGTATAAAATTCCCCATGATAATTTCAGCCCTGTTGAAAAATAAATGGGCGGTGTTTTGCGTTGAACAATTGAATGATGGAGATCAAGCTTGACATCAATAAACTGAAGCCGGAACAGGGAAAAGTCCTCATATCTGAACCTTTCCTGAACGACGCTTATTTCAAGCGTACCGTGGTGCTGCTTGCCGAACACAATGAAAAGGGCAGTTTTGGCTTCATCCTCAATCGTCCTATGGATGTGAAACTGAACGATGCCATCAGCGATTTTCCTGACTATACCAATACCCTTTATTTCGGCGGGCCGGTAAGCAAAGACCAGCTCTTTTACCTGCACACCCTTGGCAAGGAGATCGACGAGAGCATTGAGATCATGAAGGGCCTTTGGTGGGGCGGTAATTTTGAAACAGTAAAGGCCAAGCTGCAGAACAAGGAGATCGACGAGGAGAATATCCGCTTTTTCGCGGGTTATTCGGGTTGGGAAGCCGGGCAGCTCGACGGCGAGATGAAAGAGAAGTCGTGGATCGTTTGCAATGCCGGCGTGAACGATATCATGAGCAGCGATACCGGCAACCTATGGCGGGAAGTGCTCCGCAAAATGGGGAAGGAATATGCCATCCTGGCGAATTTCCCGGAAGACCCAACGTTGAATTAGTGCGTCAGTACGTTCGTGCGTTCGTGAGGCAAGTAAAAAGCTAGCGAACTAACGCACCAACGAACGAAAACACTCAATTGCTTATTCTAGCGTTTAGTTTTTCGCAGAGCGACTTGGCGGTACTATTGAAATACCGCTTGGCCTTATAGCTCATGATCCAGCGGATGCCCTGGATGGCATTGGTGAGGAACAGTTCATCGGCGCTCAGGAGCACGTTCTGCAGGATATCGATCTCGTACACCGCGATGCGGTTCTCCTGCGCGATACGGATGATCTGCTTGCGCATCACCCCGTCGAGGCAGCCTTCGGTAACTGGAGGCGTATACAACACGCCGTTCTTCACGGCAAATACATTCGAGCTGATGGACTCCACGATATTGCCTTTGTCATTGAGCAGGATGCAATCGTCAAGCTGATGCTTCAACTTATAAAGGCCCGCCATGATGTACACCAGCGCGTTGCCGGTCTTGAGGGAGGAAATAGGATGCTGCATTTTTTTAATGTCGGAGAACACATCGATCACATAGCCTTTTTGGTTCAGCTCAAAGCCGCTGAAGTCAAGTGTCTCCATCTCCATAAGGAAAGACACCTCGTTATTGGTAGGAGAATAAAAGCCTCCGGTATTCCTGAACACGGTAAGGCGTATCCGGGCATCGCTGGTCACCTGGTTGCGGTGGGCCAGGTCAATGATCATATCGCCGAAAGCGCTGTCGGTAAAACTATCGGGCACGTTCATTTGCAGGTACTGCATGCCTCTGGTTAGGCGGCTGATGTGGTCGTTCAGGAACAACACCCTGCCATGCGCGATGCGGATCGTCTCAAAAAGCGAGTCGCCAAAACGAAAGGCCCTGTTATCGGAAAGCAGCACCGGCTCGCCCGAAGGGATGACCCTTCCGTTGAAGTTCAAATAAGGGAGCAGCATGGGCGTGAGCAAGCTCTGGGAAGTTTAGGGAATTAAATTTAATATATTTTTCAGAGGTGAATTGGCTTCTACCAGGATGCTCGTCACGCCGGCCTTCTGCCCTGCCTGTACATCGCGGTCCTTATCGCCAATGAAAAATGACTTCGATGGATCGATATTGAAACGCGCCATTCCCTTTTCAAGGAAGAGCGAATCGGGCTTGCGGCAAATACACCTGCCGGTATCTGGATGATGAACACAATAATATACCTCCGATATTTTTACTTTCTCTTTCTCAAATTCCTTCATCAAAAAAGCATGGATCGTCTCCACGTTCTCCTGGGTATACAAGCTTTTCCCTATCCCGCTTTGATTGGAAACGATGCAGAACATATACCCTTTGGCCTGCCATTCCCTTAGCACTTCCATGACACCGGGTAATATCTGAAAATCCTCGAGGCGGTGAGTGTAGCCCCTTTCCACATTGATGATACCGTCGCGGTCGAGAAAGATGGCTTTGTTCATTGACCGGTTAGTTGAAAGATGAACTCCTGTACAAAGGCCGGACGCAAAGCGATGGTGAACAACAATCCGAAGATGGCGCCAAAGAAGTGTGCGTCGTGCGCCACGTTGTCCTGCCCTCTTTTGTCAAGATACCATTCCATGGCAAGGTAAAGAATACCGAAAAGCCATGCGGGGATGCCGCCGGGAATGGGAAGTATCATAAGGTTAATGCCTGACAGCGGGCTCAATATGATGTGAGCAAACAATACGGCGGCCACAGCGCCTGAAGCCCCAAGTGAATTGTAATGTATGTTGTTCTTGTGCTTCTCATAAGAGTAGCTGGAAGAAAGCACGATACCCAAAATGTATAAAAGCACAAAGAACAGGTAACCCTTCAGGCCAAAAACCACCACGTAAGCCTCTTCCACATAAGGGCCGAAGAAATACAGGGTCATCATGTTAAATATGAGGTGCATCCAATCGGCATGGATGAAGGCATGCGACAGGAAACGATACCATTGCCTGCTGTGATGCGCGAGATACGGGTTGAAGAGGAACTTCGCCTTCAGCTCCAGGTTGCCGAAAGCGGTGATCGAAATAAGGCAGGTAATGCCAATGATGATATAGGTGATCATATCACGCTATTTCAGCACAAAGTCTTTTTCGATCTCGGTGCGGAACGAGCTCTTATCGTAAACGTCGAATTTTTCAGAAACACTTTTATAGCCCGCAGCGTCTACCGCTATCTCGTACTTGCCGGGAGGAACTATGATAACATACACACCGGTATTAGGATTGGGAAGGTAGTTGCCGAACACATCCCCCTTATCGTTGCTCACCGTAATGGACACCCCGCTGTAGTCCACCTTCTTGGTGGTATCAGCATCGGCCACACGGCCTTTGATAACGGTGTATTTACTTTCTATCTCGTTGAAGGTAACACGATAAATATCCAGGTCGCCAAGTCCGCCTTCACGAAGCGCCGCCATATAACCGTATTTGCCGGTCTCCGACACACGAAAGTTCATGTTGTCCTCAGGCGTGTTCACAGGATAGCCAAGGTTCTTCACACCGCTGTACTTTTGTGTGGCGTCGTCCCAGTCGGCTGTAAAAATATCGTAACCACCCATACTGGTGTGGCCCTTGGAACTGAAGTAAAGACGTTTGCCATCAGGGCTCAGGTTCGGAAAATCCTCGTCGAAAGCCGAGTTGATCTCATTGCCAAGGTTGGTGGCAGGCGAGAACTTGCCGGTAGGAAGTTTCTTTGAAACGTACAGATCGGTGCCGCCGAAGCCCCCTGCCCTGTCGCTGGCAAAGTAAAGCGTGTTGCCATCGGCAGAGATGGCCGCGGCGATCTCGTGGCCTTTGCTGTTCACGTTCTCGTCGATAAGCTGGGGCTTGGAGAAACTGCCGTTCTTGTCCTGGTTGGTGATGTAGATATCCCCAATGCCTTTTTGATTGATGTTGTAAAGCAGCATGGTGGTGCCGGAGTTGGTCAAGCCGATCACCTCTTGCGCGCGTCCAGCGCTGTTGATGGGAGCATTTACAGGGCGGGCCTTTTCAAAAGTGCCGTTGGTAACCTTAGCGATGTAAATTCCCGAAGGATAAGTACCGTCGGGGTTCTTAAGCCCCTTCCCTTCCAGGCGCTTGCTGTTGAAGGCCACAAAACCTTCGTTCACAGGCGCAAAAGGATAATAGTCGGCATAAATGGAGTTGATGTTCTTGCCAAGGTTATCGAACGTAACGTTAAGAGGATATTTCATCAGCTCCTTCGCGTTATAACAATACTGTATCTCGCGCTCCGCGTCCTTCAGGTTCTCAGGCTTGGCCTTCTTTTCGGTGCGATACTTATTATACGCTTTTATGGCCTCATCGAAACGGTAAGAGAAATGATAGGCCCTTCCCAGCAGGTACATCGTTTCGGGCTCCATATTATCAGCGGTTGTGCTCAGCTTTTCGAAATAGGTCACCGCCTTTGACTTATTGATGTTGGAGTTGAGATAGCAAACACCCACCCGGTAAATGTATTTCTGGTTGTTGGGCTCTTTCGCCAACAGCACCAGGTAATCTTCCAGGGCTTCCTCGAAGTTCTCGTTAATGAACTTCTCATTAGCGTTCTTGGCGTTGGCCTTGCCGGTGGTCTCGGCCTCATCCTGGGCAAAAGCCGCGGGGGAACAAGCCAGGGAAAGCATCATTCCCATAAGGAAAATATGTTTGAACATTCTACGGAGTTTTTACGGAAACAAATATAGAGAAATTAGCGGATTAGCGAATGGAACAATTAGCGAAGGAGGGCCCATTCGCTAATTCACAAATTCGCTAATTGGCTAATTAATTACCAAAGGCGAAGCAGGTCGCTATATCAGCCTTTTTCTTTTTGCTGTGCGAAAAGGTCTTCTGGAACTTGCGCTTGGTACTGCGCAACTTTTTGCGGAAGTCCTTACGGAAACTATGAGAGGAGGAAATGGTAACGGAAGACCCTGAAGAGGACGACATAGAAGGCAGTTTCATTTGCGGCATCTCTATTCCCCTCCTACCGCGGTCGGACACAGCCGCCTGTTGTTCCTGAACAGGTTCAGCGGCCTGTTGCACAACAGGGTTTTCGTTATTTTCCGCTACGTTCAAAAGGAAGTTACGGGGAAGCGGCTGATCGTTGTTGATGTTATTGTCGTTCTGAACGATCCTATTGTTGTCCTGAACATTGTCGAGCCCCCTCCCGCGGTTGGCAGGCGCAGGCTTGTTTTGCTGCTGTACATTCTTCACCTTGGCCTTGTTCACAGGAGCCGGGTTCACCGCTTTCTGGTTGTATAAGCGGCTCCCGCCGCTCCAGGGGTTAACCCCATTGATATTGTAATAGTTGATGTTAGAGGCTTGCTGCGCGTATTGCTGAACCGGCGCTTGGGTCTTTACCTGTTTGTTGGACTGGAACTGGTTTTGCGCTGAGAGTGCCGCAGGCGCGAGAAGGAAAAGAGGGAGCAGTTTTTTCATCGGGGGTGCTTTTAATTTCTCAAAACTACCCTCAACAATGATGCCTGTCAAGCGCCTTAACTTATTTTAACAGGCCTTTTAACAATAATTAACAAGGGAGGAACTTAGTCCGCGAAGTACTCACGACCATAAATATCGATATATCCCATTGCGGGAGTATGCGTTACTTCCACCTGGAGGATAACGAACAAGCCCCAGGCAGGAGTGTTCTGCAGGTTGGGGTATTTGAGCGGCACACGAAGCTTTCCTGTCTTGTCAACAATGCCGTTAAAGTACTTGCTGTTTGGCGCCATACTGTCGGCAACAGCAAAACCATTGTTGAACATCCAAACGCTGTGGTAATTGGAGATCACCGCCTTGCCATCGGGCATGCTGAATACCTGGCAGCGGGCAGCGGGTGTAGCGTAATAACCTTTCCATGCGGTAACAAGGCCCTCGCTGATGTTTAAGATATCGCTGTAGATGCAAGGCAGCACTAGTTTGCCTTCCTTGTCAAGCAAACCCCTCATGCCTTTGGCGTTCTGTACTGTGGCGCTGCCATCGGGATAAAAGTAGGGCTCCCCCATATCTTTAAAGTTCCCTTCCTTTTTCTTCTTATCGAAGTTCAGCTTACTGGTAAGTGCCGCTACCGTTGAGAAATAAGCATCGCTCCTTTCCAGCAAAGCCAGCTGCGCGCCGCGGCGATCGATGATGCCGAACGCATAATACTCCTTGTACAAGGGAACGGAATCGGTGCTGCCGTATTCGGTAGACTGGGGATAGTATCCCACCTTCTCTTCGTCTTTTCGCAGGATCACCAGGGCCTTTTGTCCTTCGAAGCTGAAGCTCTCTGTGTATTTAGGCTCTATGGCCATACGGCCGTCAATGGCAACATACCCCCAGCGACTGTTCTTCATCACCGGAGCAAGTCCTTCGGAAAAACCCTGCCTTATCATTTCAAAGCTTTGCTTGTTGAAAGCCGGCATCCATTTCGCGTCCATGAAACCGAAGGAGCCTGATTCGTACTCCACAGGAATAAAGCCTTCACTGAAATTATCAGTTACAGGAAAATAATCAAGTTCTATCGCTTTACCGGACGAAGAATAAGCTTCGAAGTCCCTTGAGTTGTTGCTCCTGATGAACACCCTCCCTCCTATTGGTTTAAAGGTGCAGATCACCGTATCGTACTTAAAGGGCACCACCACATCGCCCTTGGTATTGATGAAACCTGCTTTGCCATTGCTGTTCACGCGGGCGAAACCGTTGATGAAAATATCGGCCCGTGTATACTTGCAGGGGATCTTTATCTTACCAGTGCTGTCGGCAAAGCCCCAGAGCTGGCCTTTGCGGTAAGGGATCAATGCCGGGAGCCGTTGCGAAAAAGCAGCCGTAAGCCCGATAAAGAAACTAAGCACAAGTAAGTAATACCTCATTGTTTAAATTTTTCACCGCCAAATTACAAATACCGGACTATCCTCACTCAATAATCAACAATCATCAATCGACAATCATCAATCCCTTTCCCATTTCCGCGTCGCCCTCCCCTCTTGCTTTATCACCGTCCAATTGTTCTTCCTCGCCTTACGCAGCAAACGCCGGCGAAGTTTCTTGGGATAAAAGGTGCCTGACACATAACGGAAATTGCTTCGCTC
>JANWJV010000109.1 GCA_025451785.1 Bacteroidia bacterium
ACTTCCAGTTTCTGGTTCTGCACTTCGATCTCCTGCTTCTGGCGCACCACCTCTTCGGTACGTTCAATAACCTTTTGCTCGAGAACGCGTTCGTTCTCCGCAAGGTCGGTACGCATTTTCATGAGCGCGTAGCCCAGGGTGTCTTCTTCCGACAGCGGTTTATAAAAAGACTCGAAGTTGCCGGAACCCACTTCATTGGCAAATTCGGTAGTAAGTTTCAATCCGTCAACAAGGCCGTTGAGCGCCACTGACATCTCACCGATCTCATCATTCCTGTCCTTGATCTTTTCCTTCGGGAGTATCCCTTTGCCCATGGCCAGCAGGATACGCTTCAGCTCATGGATGGGGCGAACAATGGTACGTACGGTGAACAACGCGATAAGGATACCGCCAACGGGAAGCGCCACACCAAGACCGATCACCACTGTTTGCAGCAGGTTGAAGGACTTGAGCATGTCGTCGCTCTTGCCTCTCGCCTTTTCATATTGGTGGGTAATAAGCTCATCGAGCTGTTTGAGCGTTTGCCGCGTGCCCTGATTGATCTCGCCATCCTCATCATCTATCTGAGGGCGTATCTCGAAAATAAGGGCAGCGTCCTCATAACTATCGAAGGAGTTCAGCTGCTTCATTACTTCCTTATGGTCTTCAAAAAGTTTTTCTAGCAAACTGAACACCGTGCGGATGTTGTTCTGGTCTTCAGCGTCCCACTGCACCGCGAGATCGCTTATCTGCTTTTTCAGTTCGGGATACTCGTCGTAAATAAGTTTCTTCAGCTTGCCTTTGTCTTCGCTGTCCTTTTGGATGTTCACCCAGCTGGAAAGAAGTGTTTTGGAACGCACCACCAGCAGGTTCAACTGCTGAAGACGGTCAACCGAAGGTGTATAAAGATTGGTGATCTCGTAATTGATGTCCTTGCTCTGCTTTAGTGTAGCAGTGGTAAGCGCAAAGGCTAAGAGGGTAAGAAAGATAAGAATAGCGAAACCCGTACCTATTTTACGCCCAATGGTAAGTCTGAATGCCATACTGATCTAAAAAATGTATAGGGTGTTTACGGGTTTTTATTCGGCTTTACACTTGAACTTCTCGTACTTTTCTGTTTCGTGCAAACTGAAGTAGATACCACAAAGGCCTTTTATGGTAGACTCATTCTTTGTATCGAGCTGGTACGCCTTTTCCATATAGGGGCGGGAGAGCCTGAAGAGGTCTTTTGATTTGTCCTGTATCTGCTCAAATGCTACCAGGTCGATATCATAATCCTGTTCGTTGATAAGAGTAGCACCCTGGTTGTAATAAAGAATGCCGAGGTTATAGTTGGCGCTCACGTTATCGGGATCGAGGGTAAGCACGCGGCTGAAGGCTTTTTGTGAGAGGTCAAAGAACCTGCCGTTCACTCTCCTGTTCGATTCATAAAGGCGCTGGTACACTCCGCCAAGGGCGAGGTAGTACTCCATTTCTTTCGATTTGATCTTCGATGAATCCACCAGCAGCATTATCTCGCGGAAGCGGTTGTAGCAATATTCGCTTTCCATATAATGAGTCGTGTCAAGCAAGGTAGCGGCATCATTATAATAAGTAGGTGCTATGGCCGAACGAATGTTGTTCGTATTATCGGTCTTGAACTCAGCTTCTTTATCGAGGGCCATCGATCTCTTAAAGGCGGCCAGTGCTTCTTCGCGCATAGGAGAACGCGAGCTGCCTTTTTCCTTCATCTTATAAAGTTCCTTATAGATGTATCCCCTCAGGTTCCAGGTAACTGCCTGGCTCGAAGTACTCGAGTCCTTGCAAGCGGCATCGATCAACAGCTTTGCGCTGTCGAGCTTTTGAGCGGAGTAGCATTTGAATGCGAGCTGCACTTTCTCTACCTGCGCGTTAGAAACGCCGGTAAGCATGAGCGCTGCACCCATAACCAAACTCCTAAAAACGTTGCGCATGTACGTCATATCAATTAACTACGATTGCAAGTTGGGTTAAACTGTTGGCCACTTTCAGGCTGTATTTTTCCGCGTTCGATTTATTCAGTTCGAACTTTTGTTTATTGTCAATTACCACAAAGTTGATGGCCGCGCCCTTCTGCGCCAGGCCCGGCTTCTCGGTAACGATAAGCGTTGCTTTGCCTTTCAGTTTGCCGGTGATCTCGTTGAAAGGAATAGTGCATTCGGGCGATATGAAAAGGATGTGACACACATCCATACCTGAAACCGAAGAATAGGATTTGATCGCGAACTTTTGATTGCCTACTGATTTGGAGGTCGCCATCTTATCGAGCTCAGCGGCCAGGGAAGAACTGGCTCCCAGCAAGCCGATCACAAAATTGCCTTTCTTGTAATTGCTGGGCCACTCGATGTATTTCGTGAAATTGTAAAGGAAGATAGACTTCACCTTCGCGTTCGTGTCGTTGGAGTCTTTTACAAAACCGCCCGAAACGAATGCAAAAAGGAGCAATATTGTGAGTGTCTTCTTCATTCAATAGGCCCCGAATTTTAAAAAGAGGGCGTTTTTTCGTTTAAACCTTCAAAGTTATAAAAAAAACCTATTTCAGCATTTATTATCTTTGGGGCTATTACAAAAGCCATGCAAAAGCCGAAAACCGATCTTTCTGCCTATAATAACAGCTGGTATTCACCGGGGGCGGGTTTTCTGAAAAGAGGGCTTTGGTATCTCGTTAGTTCGGCTTTTTTTATGTCGCGCTTTCCTTTTAACGGCATTAAGGTTACCTGGCTGCGGATCTTCGGCGCGAAGATCGGAAAGGGACTTATTGTCAAGCCTTCGGTTAACATTAAATATCCCTGGAAACTGGAAATTGGCAACCATGTATGGATCGGCGAAAATGCCTGGATCGATAACCTCGCGAAGGTGAGCATCGGCAGCAACGTTTGCATTTCGCAGGGCGCACTGCTTCTTACAGGTAACCATGATTATAAGAAAAGCACTTTCGACCTGGAAATAAAAGAGATCCGGCTTGAAGAAGGAGTATGGATCGGCGCGAAGGCGTTGGTTTGTCCCGGCGTTACCTGCGCCTCGCACGCGGTGCTTAGCGCAAGTTCAGTAGCTACGGCCGACCTTGAAGCCTACGGCATTTACCAGGGTAACCCGGCACAAAAGGTCCGCGAAAGAACCATTGCCTGATCCCCGCGATGAAGATCTCTATCATTACCGTTTGCCGCAATAGTGAGAACACCATCGCTGATACTATCCGTTCGGTACTTTCACAAGATCATCCCGATATTGAATACATACTAATCGATGGCGGATCAACCGATCGCACGCTTGAGATCATCAACGCGCATCGCGACAAGATCGCAAAAGTGGTTTCCGAAAAAGACGGAGGTATTTATTTCGCGCTCAACAAAGGACTGCAGCTCGCTACCGGGGAACTGGTAGGCCTGCTTCATGCCGATGATATTTATCCTTCGAACGATATTCTTTCTAAAGTTAACACGCACATCAGCACCAATAGCACCGACAGCCTTTATGGCGATCTTCAATATGTTTCGCGTGACAATATTGAAAAGGTGATCCGTTACTGGAAGGCAGGAGCGTATCATGAAGGTATCTTCCGCAAAGGATGGATGCCTCCCCATCCCACGTTTTTTGTAAAACGAGCCTGTTACGAAAAATACGGACTGTTCAACACCAGCCTTGTTTCAGCGGCCGACTACGAGTTGATGCTACGGATGCTGCACAAGAACCGTATTTCGGTTTGTTATCTTCCTGAAGTTCTGGTGAAGATGCGCCAGGGCGGCATGAGCAACCTCTCGCTGGCAAACAGGATAAGGGCGAACAAGGAAGACAGGATGGCATGGAAGCTGAATGGACTAAAGCCCGCAATGTTTACGTTGATACGCAAACCCCTTTCAAAGATCTTCCAGTTTTTGAAATAAAAAAGCCGTCCTTCGGTAAACTCAGGATGACGATGTTGATTGGTATAAAAAAAGAAGGCGAAGATCTCTCTTCGCCTTCTTTGCTAGAACTTAGCACGTATCTTTCTCTTCTTGTACTTTTTGCCTTTGAAGATGTGGCTGTACTTAGAGCGGTAGAACTTACTTCTTCCCCTTATTACATAACTGCCATTAATGGTGCTGAAGAAATAGGCATCCTTGTGGCTGGGATCACCGCGCTTGCTGCCCGGCTTGTAGTTATTGGGATGAGGGATCTCGGAGTTAGACTTGAACGCGTTCGGGTCGGTACGGTTGGCGAGCTGAATGCCGGTAACAGTAGGGATGTCCTGCGGGTCGGCATACACGGTGCTCACATCATCAAGATAATCGGTGAAGGTCTTCCTCCATCCGAGCTCCCATCCGATCCTGTATTTCTTTTCGATGGTAAAGTAAAGACCGATACCTGAAGGGATGGCCACCCCGATCCTGCTGTAATCTACCGCCTCGGTCTTGAGGGGCTGCAGCGCATACCAGGTGCCGTTAAGATTGGCCTTCGGGTTACTGAAAAATCCGGCAACGCCTAAAAAGCCATACAGCCTGAAGTTGTTGCGATAACGATAAGTATGCCCTAGGTCATTGATCTCGTAGAAAAAATATTCTCCTTCGCAGGAGAGCTCAAAAATGTCGTTGCGGAAGCTGAGATTCCTGCCGTTACGGCCGGGGTTGGTAGAGAGGGCATCGTCGCCCGCGATCCTGCAATAGTTAAGGGCGCCTTTTACGGAGATCACCGGGTGAGCTTTGTAACGTACAAAGGCGCCGGCGGCGAACTTGGTCTTCTCGAACTTAAGGTCAGCGATGAAATCTTTACGGGTGTTTTCCTCTCCGCCCATCTCGCCAAGGTAATTGGATGCGCCCAGCGAACCGCCTACTTCCCAGTAGTACTGGGAGAAGCCTAAAGAAGGGAGTGCTAAAAGGAAAAGTGAGTAAAGTATTCTCTGCATATGGCAAAAGTAAAAATAATCCTGAGACCAAGCAAATTTCAGTCATTATAATTTACGGTAAAAAAGGGGTACCGGATCGCCTAATTGCTCAGAATTTAGCCCTGAGCTTGGTCCTCACCTTGTAGTTGCCCTTTACCCAGATATGGATGGGCCCTTTTCCCCAGCGGACATCCCTGAAAACATAGCTCATGTTAAGGGTGCTGAAGAAATAGGCGTCCTTATGGCTGGGATCGCCCCGCTTGCTGCCCGGAGTGTAATTGTTAGGATGCGGGTAATCGGCCTGCGCGGTATATAATGAGGGATCGGTGCGATTCGCCAGCGCAATACCTTCGGCCGAATTTATCTCTGAAGGATCGGCGTAAACGGTACTTACATCGTCGAGGTAATCGGTAAATGTCTTCCTCCATCCCAGCTCCCATCCTATCCTGTAACGTTTATTGATAGTGAAGTAAAAGCCCATTCCCGATGGAATGGCAATGCCCATACGGTTATAATGCACCCCTTCGGTCTCGAGCGGCTGCAGCGCATACCAATCACCGTCGAGCTTGGCCTTCGGGTTACTGAAAAAGCCCGCTACACCCAGGAAGGCATATGCCCTGAAGTTATCGCGGTAACGGTAGGTACGGCCAAGGTCGTTGATGTCATAAAAGAAATATTGCCCTTCGCAGGACAGTTCATAAATATCGTTACGGAAGCTCAGGTTCCTGGCGTTGCGGCCAGGGTTAGTGGAAAGCGCATCGGCCCCGGCGATCCTGCAATAGTTGAGCGCCGTTTTTATCGATACCTGCGGCAGCACCCGCTTCCTTACAAATACACCTGCTGCCATTCGCGTTTCCTCGAACTTAAGGTCGGCAATAAAATCCTTACGGGTGTTTGCCTCCCCGCCCATCTCACCCAGGTAATTGGATGCGCCAATGGAACCGCCAACATCAACACCATAGGGTTGTGCGACAGCGGTAAAGGGAAGAACAAAGAGAATGAGGGCGTGATAAATTTTCGTCATGGGGGGAAAATTTAGGGGGTCCTTTTAATTTAACGGCATTTGAGCATTTATGGTTTCAAATAATTATAACTTCGTCACGATTGTTGAAAACTCAATGAACCCGGTCACTGCATTGTTCGGCACAAAACACCCCCTGGTACAGGCGGGAATGATATGGTGCAGCGGCTGGAGACTGGCCTCGGCGGTAAGCAATGCCGGCGGACTCGGCCTCATCGGCAGCGGATCCATGTACCCCGATGTACTTCGGGAACATATCCAGAAATGCAAGAAGGCAACACAGAAACCTTTCGGGGTGAACGTGCCTTTGCTTTATCCCGACATTGATCAGCACATGAAAGTGATCATGGAAGAAGGGGTGAAGATCGTGTTCACCTCAGCAGGAAATCCCAAGACCTGGACCACGCAATTAAAGCAGAACGGAGTGAAGGTGGTGCATGTAGTTTCGAACGTTAAGTTCGCCAAGAAAAGTGAGGAAGCGGGGGTTGACGCCATTGTGGCCGAAGGCTTTGAAGCTGGGGGTCATAACGGGCGTGAAGAGACCACCACTTTTTGCCTTATCCCGATGATACGCGAAGCCACCAAATTACCCCTCATTGCGGCGGGCGGAATTGCTACCGGAAAGCAGATGCTGGCGGCCATGGTTTTAGGCGCCGACGGCGTACAAGTGGGAAGCCGCTTTGTGGCCAGCGAAGAATCCTCGGCACATGGCAATTTCAAGGAACGTATTATTCATTCAAATGAGGGCGATACAATATTAACACTCAAGCAATTAACTCCTGTTCGTTTAATTAAAAATTCATTCTACGAGAAGATACAGGAAGCGGAGCTGAAAGGTGCCTCAAAAGAGGAGCTTCAAACGCTGCTCGGAAGGGCCCGCGCGAAGAAAGGAATGTTTGAAGGAGACATGGACGAAGGGGAGCTGGAAATAGGACAGGTTTCGGGCATGATAAAAGACATAAAACCGGCCGGGAAAATTGTGGAGGAAATGATGGTGGAATTGGAGGAAGCGAAGAAGGCAGTAGGCAGTAGGCAGTAGGCAGTAGGCAGTGGGCAGCAGGCAGCAGGCGGTAGGCAGTAGGCAGCAGGCAGTAAGCAGTAGGCAGTTTTGGGTATCGAGTATCAAGTATCAAGATAAATATGATAAAGTTTGAGAAGTTTACGTTGAGCAATGGGCTGAAGGTGATCGTTCACCCTGACACCAGCACCAAGCTGGCCTGTGTCAATATATTATATGATGTGGGCTCG
>JANWJV010000110.1 GCA_025451785.1 Bacteroidia bacterium
AAACCCGCCCGAAGCGGCAACGGCGCAGAGATCATGGGGCCGAAAGAGGTTTGCCAGAAATGGGAGATACAAAATGTAGGCCAGCTCATTGATATCCTCGGACTGATGGGCGATGCGGTGGACAATATTCCGGGAGTAAAAGGAATTGGTGAGAAGACCGCCATTAAGCTCATAAAAGAATTCGGCAGCGTTGAAAACCTATTGGCCAATACTGATAAACTGAAAGGGAAGCAGAAAGAAAATGTTGAAACTCACAGGGAAGATGCGATCCAGAGCAAACGCCTGGCTACTATTATTTGTGATGTCCCCGTTGAATTTGATGACAAGAAATTGGAACTGGAAGAGCCGAACAAGGATGCGCTAAGGGAGTTATTCACCGAACTGGAGTTCCGCCGCCTGGCGCAACAGGTATTGGGCGAAGGTGGTGATACCGGCCCTGCGGAAGAAACGATCCCCACCCCTAAATCCCAGAAAGCCAAATCCAACGGACAGAGCGACCTATTCGGACACGCGGGCGCTGAAGAAGAGGTGGCCGTGCAGGAAGAAGTAAAGATCTTCAAAACGATCAACGACGTTCAGCATACCTATCACCTGGCCGATACAAAAGAAAAGAGAGCCGCGCTTATCGCGGAAATGGGAAAACAAAAACTTATTTGTTTCGATACCGAGACGACCGGCATTGACGCCCACAACGCTGAATTGGTGGGCATGTCGTTCTCCTGGAAGCCTTTTGAGGCCTGGTATGTACCGGTGCCCCCCAACTTTAACGAAGCACAGGAGCTGGTGAATGAATTCAAGGGTGTATTCGCCAATGAAAAGATCGCCAAGACGGGGCAAAACATCAAGTACGATCTTTCCATTTTGAAATGGTACGATGTAACGATCAACGGAACTTTGTTCGATACCATGATCGCCCACTTCCTGATCCAGCCTGATATGCGGCATAACATGAACGTGCTGGCCGAAACCTATTTGGGCTATTCCCCTGTTTCTATCGAGACCCTGATCGGAAAAAAAGGTAAAGGCCAGCTGAGCATGCGCGACGTTCCGATGGAACAGATAAAGGAATACGCTGCCGAAGATGCCGACATCACCTTGCAGCTGCAGCAAACGTTCGCGCCCATGTTGGAAGAAAGCGGGGCGAAGAAGTTGTTCGACGACATTGAGATCCCCTTGATGCCTGTGCTTGCTGCTATGGAGGCTGAAGGCATCGCGCTCGACAAAGGAGCTCTCAAAGAGCTGTCGAGCACCCTTGAGAAAGACATTGCCGGCACTGAAACAGAAATTCAAACCCTGGCGGGCACCAAGTTCAACGTTTCATCTCCAAAACAGGTAGGCGATATTCTCTTTGAGGTATTGCAGATCGCCGAAAAGCCAAAGAAGACCAAGACAGGGCAATACGCTACGGGCGAAGACGTACTGACGAAGCTTGCCGCAAAACATCCTATCGTGGGCAAGATCCTCGATTACCGCGAACTGGTGAAGCTCAAGAACACGTACGTGGATGTGCTGCCTGACCTGGTGAACCCACGAACGGGCAGGATCCATACTTCATATAACCAGGTGGTGGCTGTTACAGGGCGTTTAAGTTCCGACAATCCCAACCTACAGAACATCCCCATACGTACCGAGCGCGGCCGTGAGATCCGCAAGGCCTTTGTTCCCCGGAACGATAAATACACTTTGCTTTCTGCCGACTATTCGCAGATAGAGTTGAGGATCATTGCCGAAATGAGCGGTGACGAAGGGATGATCGAAGCCTTTAAGAGCGGGCAAGACATTCACGCGGCAACTGCCGCCAAAGTATATGGCGTAGAACTTAGTGCAGTAACCGGCGATATGCGCCGCAATGCCAAGATGGTGAACTTCGGGATCATTTACGGTATTTCGGCTTTCGGGCTTTCGGAAAGGTTGAACATTCCCCGCAAGGAAGCGGCTGCCATCATCGACAACTATTTTCAAAAATACTCGCGCATAAAGGACTATATGGATGAAAGCATCGCGAATGCGAAGTCAAAAGGCTATGTGGAAACCATTATGGGCCGCCGCCGCTACCTCCGCGACATCAACTCGAGCAACCATACTGTGCGCAGCTTCGCTGAGCGCAACGCCATTAACGCTCCCATACAGGGCAGCGCCGCTGACATGATCAAGATAGCGATGATCAATATCTATAAGGAGATGGAGGCAAAGAAGTTTCGTTCAAAAATGCTGCTGCAGGTGCATGACGAATTGGTGTTTGACGTGGTGAAAGAAGAGCTCGAAATGGTAAAGCCCATTATTGAGCACCACATGAAAACAGCCATCCCCAGCCTCAAAGTTCCTATTGAAGTGGGGATGGGTACTGGTACTAACTGGCTGGAGGCGCACTAAAGGCTATTAGCTTAGTTTCCCAGCACAATTTTTTTTAAAGCACGCTCCTTATCAGCGCTTAACTCAATCAGATACGTTCCTGCCGCAAAGCCACGCAGGTCCAACACCTCTTCTCCGCCTGAAAAAATTCCCTCAACCGTTTTCACAAGAGCGAGGTCAAGGTTGTACGCGCGTACAGTGTAAGCACCGCTGCTTTGCTTCCATTTCAGGTGCAGGATCCCGGAAGAAGGGTTTGGGAAAACGTCTAGCGCCAGTACTTCTGTATTTTCCGACAAGCTGGTATAGAAACTTTTGTATTCCCAGAGATCGGTAAAGTTGATGGTGTTAAAACCAAGCCCGATGTAACCGGAACCTCCGATGGCAAAGGAAGAAGCACTGATCCTGGCGTTTCCTCCAAAATCAGCACGCTTGGTCCACACGTTGGTTATGGGATCGTATTCCCAGAGGTCGTTGTGATAATTCAGCGACTCCCCTGTTCCAATGAAAACAGCGGTGCCAATAGCAAAGCCTGTGGCATTGTCACGCACACCACCCCCGAAATCCGCTTTCTTGGTCCACTTATCGTTGGAAGGATCGTACTCCCAGAAATCAGCATAATTTGTAAAGCTGCCATCCAATCCGGTACCCATATACCCTTTCGCACCTCCCGAGATCCCCACTGCCGCCCAGCGAAGGCCGCCCGGAAAACTCGCCTTCTTTTTCCATGAGTCGGCTACCGGATCATACTCCCACAGGTCGTCGTACATGCTCGTTCCCCATCCTGCGGCAATATATCCTTTGGAGCCAACGGAGAAACCCACCGCGTGATCCCTGATGGCTCCGCCCATACTTGTCTTCTGCGTCCAGGCATTATTAGCAGGATCGTATTCCCACAGATCGTTCTTCATCTTTAGCAAGGCATCAGTGCCCGTTCCGGCATAAGCCTTACTCCCGATCGCGAATGACACCGCTGCAAAACGGTCGCCACCACCATAGTCGGCCTTTTGTGTCCATGAGTTTGCAACAGGATCGAATTGCCAGAAGTCCTTGAGCGGATTGGCGTTCACGTCAAGCCCTGTGCCGATATAGCCTTTATTGCCGATCGAAAAATGGATCGCATTGTCCCTGGCCACCCCGCCGAAAACGGCCCTTTGTGTCCAGGTGTTGTTTTGGGCACCGGCTGTTAAAGCCAACGCTATCAAAAACATAAGTGATGTAATTTGTTTCATAGATTTTTTGAAGGCAAAAATGCTCTCCTGAAAAAGACCTTACAAACCAGAATGGTTCATAAATACCATGTCTACCCCGATATTGAAGCATAAAAAACCTGCCCCGCACGAGACAAAAAAAATGCGCCAGGTGCGGGGACAGGCCCAGGTACTATCCTGAATATTATCGCGGCACAGCGGGGTCTATGCTAAGGCCAGAGACAGCAGGCGGAGCAGGCGCTTTAGGGAAGCGCTCGGCTGAATACCTGGACATGGAGCCATCGCTTAACACTTCGTCAGCACGGTTGGCTACCACATGCCAGTAAAAATCCGCGTTCGAGTCTCCGCCCATTAATTCCTTCACTGAAAAACCATTGCCGTTTTCCGAATGCACATACACTCCTTTGCAGTCGCCTTTCAGCTGAATGAATACACGAAGCGGGTGGCGCTCGTCCACAACAATGTTCTTACTGAAGTCGGGATCGAGCGTGATCATGGCTTCGCCATTCATCAACCTGCCCTTACCATAATCCTCAAACAGGTTCTCAGGGGCTTCGGGCGCGCTGAGCATGATCTTTTCCCCGGTCACACTTGTCACCACGGTATTCACTGTTCCAGGGCCGGTGATCTTTCTTGAAACATTGGTTTGATCGATAGCACCCACATAGGTCATTTGCTGGGCGACCGAGAAAACTCCACCCGCCCTCATTACGTTGGCGACCGATGAATCGGCGCCTACTTTGCCGAATACACCAATGCGCCTTCCTGTAAAAGCGCCGCCGCTTCCCTGTGTTAGAACAATGGCCTTCGGCTCGTTATTTCCTACCCCTGCAACACCGGTACCGCCCTGGTTGCCATTCGTGGGATTATAGGTGCTACGGCCGTACACGCCGGAAGTAAGAACGTTTGCATAGGATGATTGTCCATATACGCCCACCGGCCCGAGGGAGACCCCCATTACGCCGAGCCCTGTGCCGGAACAATAACCAACCACGCCGTTACCGCTGGCCGAATTAGCGCCGTACACACCGCTACCGGTGGTGGCACTATAACCATTGATGGCATTGATGCCGGGTGAACCTATCGCTCCCGGTGTTCCGTTGGCGAACACAGCAAACACATCATCGGTTACGGCCGTAGCCCTGTTCTGAACCACTTGTCCATTAGCTGTTACTCTTAAGCGCTCATTGAGCGATGAGGTGCCTCCGGTCTTTATTACGAGGTCTTTTGCATCACCTGTTCCCAGGAAATGAGTTCCGGGAGTAGTTCCGAGGTTGCCGGTAGTAAGCCATGCCCCATAACTGGTAGTAAGGTTTTGCGGATAGGTAGTGGTAATGTTAAGCGTTCCCAAACTGCTGAACTGAAAATTGCTGATCGTCCAGTTAGGTCCGGTGGGGCCGGTAACACCATTGGCTCCCGCAACACCGGTACTGCCATTTACTCCTGCTGCCCCTGTGGGGCCAGTGGCTCCATTGGATCCTGCAACACCTGTTGCTCCCGTAGCACCGTTCAGTCCGTTAGTACCATTGGCGCCGGTAGAACCGGTTGCACCTTTAATACCGGCTGCACCTGTGGCTCCCGCTACACCTGCAGTGCCTGCCGCGCCGGTTGCACCGGTAGGTCCGGTAACACCAGTTGCGCCTTTAAGACCGGCTGTTCCTGTACTGCCAGTGGCACCTGTGGGCCCGCCCAGCACACACATGGATACCCAGGAGATGTTTTGGCTCTTGTAATAAAAGTAGCAGTCAAAGTTTGTATCATACACCAGCAGCGAATTGGGAGGGTTGGCAATGGCCAGGCGCTGTGCCGTAGTGAGGCGCGGTATCAGCACACCTTTGTCGTTCGTTGGCGGGTTCATGTCCAGGATAGCGGCAGGATGCGGCAGGTTGGTGCCGATGCCTACATTGTTCTGCGCTTGTAATGAGATGAGAATGGGAAAAGTCAGGAAGAGGACGAACTGTTTTTTCATGTGAGTTTTGTTGGGCTATACGATGTGGTTGTTTTGTGGATGTAATATTCCTAATACTGAGGCCCGGCGACAAACCAAAATTTCCCTAAAGTTCAAGGCCAAAGCACTCCCTCAAAGAAGAAACGGGGCTTAAATAAGTTAAAATGAAGGTTTTATATAGTCAGGGGACTTGCTATAAATTACATGGCTGTTTGTGTTTTCGTGCGTATGTGCCTTAGTGCGTTCGTAAATCATTAATTTCGCGGTATGAAAATCTGCAACAATATTCTGGAGACCATCGGCCATACCCCGCTGGTGAGGATCAATAACATCACCAAGGGCATGAAGGCGCTGGTGCTCGCCAAAGTGGAGACCTTTAATCCCGGCAACTCTATTAAGGACCGCATGGCGCTGAAGATGATCGAAGATGCCGAGAAAGCCGGCAAGCTAAAGCCCGGCGGAACCATCATTGAAGGCACCAGTGGCAATACCGGTATGGGCCTGGCGATCGCGGCCGTGATAAAAGGATACAAATGCGTGTTCACCTCTACCGACAAGCAGAGCAAGGAAAAATTCGACGCGTTGCGCGCTTTCGGCGCCGAAGTGATCGTTTGTCCTACCAACGTTGACCCCGAAGACCCCCGCTCCTATTATTCCGTTTCGTCGAGGCTTGAAAAAGAGATCCCCAATTCATGGAAGGCCAATCAATACGATAACCTCAGCAACTCACAGGCGCATTATGAGCAAACAGGCCCTGAGATATGGGAGCAGACCGATGGCAAGATCACTCATCTTGTAGTGGGTGTAGGCACCGGCGGTACCATTTGCGGCACGGCCAGGTTTTTAAAAGAAAAAAATCCCAAGATCAAAATATGGGGCATCGATACTTATGGATCTATATTCAAAAAATACAAGGAGACCGGCGAATTCGACAAGAACGAGATCTATCCTTATATAACAGAAGGCATTGGCGAAGATTTTTTGCCGCAGAACGTTGACTTCAAACTGATCGACCATTTTGAGAAGGTAACAGACAAGGACGCGGCGATGATGACGCGTGAGATCGTTCGCAAGGAGGCCATCTTTGTGGGTAACTCGGCCGGTGCCGCAATGGCGGGGCTCATGCAGCTGAAAGACAATTTCAAAGAGGGTGATGTGGTGGTGGTCATCTTCCACGATCACGGCACGCGTTACCTTGGCAAGATGTTCAACGACGAATGGATGCGTGAGAAAGGTTTCTTCGATAAGAAAGGGCTCACCGCCAAGGACCTTGTGTCATCACGTCAGGCACACAAGCTCATTTCGCTCGACGCAAAGGATACCGTAGAGAGGGCCATCAAGATCATGAGCGAGAACGATTTCTCACAGCTGGCCATCACCGACAACAAGCGGGTGGTAGGTTCACTGAACGAGCGAAATCTTTACAGCCAGGTGGTGAAGAACCCCGATGTAAAGAAGCAGCCGGTACAAACCATTATGCAGCCCGCGTTCCCCTTTGTTGATATCTCCGCTCCTTTGGATTCGCTTTCGCAGATGATCACCACCGATAATTCGGCGGTGCTGGTAAGAGACTTTAAGACCGACGAGACGTTTATTATTACGAGGTACGATATCATCAACGCGCTGACCAAGTGATCTTCATCGATCAGCTAAAGCGAAAGATCGAGCTGCCTTCAACTCCAAAGAGGATAATATCCCTTGTACCTTCTCAAACCGAGTATCTCTATGATCTTGGCTTGAACGAAGAGGTGGTAGGCATCACCAAGTTCTGCATCCATCCTGATGAATGGTTCCGGTCAAAGACCCGTGTTGGCGGCACCAAACAATTTGACATGGAGAAGATCCGTGCCCTGGCTCCCGATCTTATCATTGGCAATAAAGAAGAGAACGAAGAAGAACAGGTAAAAGAGCTCATGGAACACTACCCGGTGTGGATGAGCGACATCGTTAACCTAAAGGGTGCCTTTGAGATGATGGTGAACCTGGGAGAGATCTGCGGGAAGCGCGATAAAGCGGCCGAAATAAAATTGCAGGCCGAATATTCCTTCAATACATTTAAGGAAGAGATGAAGAGCTCGCCGCTGAAGGGAAAGCGCATGGCCTACTTCATTTGGCAAAAACCGCTCATGGCGGCCGGGCCCGGTACTTTTATAGATCATCTGCTGGAACTCTGCGGCTTTGTGAACGCCTTTCCGGATAGCCGGTACCCCGAGATCACCGAGGAGCAGCTGAAACAGGCTGCGCCCGACCTTATTTTCCTCTCTTCCGAACCATATCCCTTTAAAGAAAAGCATGTGGAGTGGTTTAAGGCCTTGTGCCCGGGTGCCGCTGTTATTACCGTTGACGGTGAACTATTCTCCTGGTATGGCTCCCGTTTGCTTAAGGCCCCCGATTATTTTTCTGCCCTCATTAAACGAACGGCACAACTTTTTGTCTGACCCTGCGTCATTATAGCAGGCACCATAAAGTTTAGTAGTTTTGTAGAGATGCGTTCCGCAGCAAAGATCATTAGTAGAGCTTTACCCCTTCTCCTTTGCCTTTTCACCCTTTCCCGGCCCTTACAAGCCCAAAAAGTGGGACTGGTGCTGAGCGGCGGCGGGGCCAGCGGCATTTCGCACATCGGCGTGCTGAAAGCACTGGAGCAGAATAACATTCCCATCGATTACATTGCAGGTACCTCCAGCGGGGCGCTGGTAGGCTCGCTCTATGCCATGGGCTATTCGCCCACACAGATAGAAGCTCTGGTGAAGTCGCAGGATTTCCGCAACTGGGCTTACGGAAATATCGACAGCAAATACATCTATTACTTTAAGCGCAAGGAGGACAATAGCTCCTGGATCAACATCAAGCTTTCGCTCGACTCGGCGCTGGAATCTTCCCTTCCCACCAACCTCATCTCCCCTATTCCTGTTGACTTTGCGTTGATGGAAGTAACGGCCATGGCCATCGCCACCGCCAAATATAAGTTCGACAGCCTCTTTGTGCCTTTCCGTTGCGTGGCCTCTGACATCGAGCAAAAAAAGTCGGTGGTGTTCCGCCAGGGCGACCTGGGAGAAGCCGTGCGCGCTTCGATGTCCTATCCCTTTTACCTGAAGCCGATAAGTATCGAAGGCAAATTGCTTTTCGACGGAGGCATTTACAATAACTTCCCTTCTAATGTTATGCTCGAGGATTTTACACCTGACGTAGTGATCGGCAGCAACGTGAGCGACAACGCGCCTCCTCCCAGTGAAGACAACCTCATTTCGCAGCTCAAGACCATGCTGCTGAGCAAGACCGAGTACAAGATCAATTCCGAGAACGGAATTATCATTACACCGAAGACCGACATAGGCCTTTTTGATTTCGAGAACCTGCAGGAGGTGATCGACAGCGGTTATGTGGCGGCGATGCGCGAGATGCCGAAGATAAAGGCAAGTGTATCGCGGCGCGAAGCTTTTGATGACCTGAAGCTACGCAGGGAGAGCTTCCGGAAAAAGCAGCAGAACATTGTTTTCGAGAACATCTATATAGAAGGCCTCAACAGCAAGCAAAGCGAATATGTGCGCAGGATACTCAGGCACAAGAACAAGACGCTCACCATGGAGCAGCTGAAGCCCGAATATTTTCGTTTGGCGGCCGATGACAAGATAAAGCAACTGTACCCGCGCGCTAAAATGAACCCAGGCACCGGCAATTACGACCTGTACCTGAATGTGCGTAAGGAAAAGGACCTGGTGGTGAACTTCGGGGGCAACATTTCCAACCGCCCTATCAGCGAAGGCTTTGTGTCGGCACAGTACAACTATTTCGCGAAGGCGGCGATGGCGATCACCGGCAATACTTATTTCGGAAAGCTGTACACCTCCGCACAGGGTAAGATCCGTTTTGATTTCCCGAGCAAGTATCCTTTTTACCTCGAGCCCATCGTGACGTATAACCGCTGGGATTTTTTTAAGAGCAGCACCGCTTTCTTTGAAGACATCAAGCCTCCCTTCCTCATACAACGCGAGGAATTTGGGGAGCTGAACGCGGGTTTTCCTGTGGGCAACAAAGGCAAGCTGGTGATCGGTGGAGGGGTGGGCAACATCACCGACAAATATTATCAAACAGAAAAGTTCTCGCAGAACGATACTGTTGACCGTACTGATTTTTCGTTGGTCACCGCCCAGGCCTTTTATGAGCGCAATACATTGAACAGGAAACAATATGCCAGCGAGGGATCTTATTTCACTTTCAAGACCAGGGTGGTGCAGGGTGAAGAGTTCACACAGCCAGGTTCCACTTCACCGGGCCAGGACAACTTTCGCGCGCTGCATGACTGGATACAGTTCAAGTTCGTGATCGACAAGTATTTCAACCAGCGGAGGGTTGTGAAGTTCGGCCTGTATGCCGAGGGAGTGTATTCGTTCCAGCCATTGTTCAACAATTATACGGCAAGTATTCTTTCGGCACCCGCCTTCCAGCCATTGCCAGAGTGCAAGACCCTTTTCCAGGAAAGCTACCGATCCCATAAGTACCTTGGAACAGGATTGAAGACCATCTTCACCTTTCGCAGGAACCTGGAGCTACGCCTCGAAGGTTATGTTTACCTTCCCTACGAGCAGATCATCAAGACCCCTGACCTGAAAGCACAGTTTGCCGAGCCGCTCACGAGGCAGTTTTTCCTCGGCACTGCCGCCATGGTGTTCCACAGTCCGCTGGGCCCGCTCAGCTTCAGCGTAAACTACTACGACAAGGAAAAGACCGATCTCACTTTCCTTTTCCATTTCGGATACATCCTCTTTAACAAGCGGGTGACAGAATAGGAAGGATTTTACTACTTTAGTCATCCCCAAAAAATGAGAAACACCCTGCTTTCCATTCTTATTGTGTGCGCTGCCTTTTTCAGCGGACAGCCCTTTCTTGGCGCTCAAGTGGTAAGCGATGCCTTGAAACCTCATCCCAACGCTGTGGAGGAGACAGATACAGGCACGGTGTATTTTTCTTTTTCGAACACCAATTTTCTGAAGAACAACGAGTACTTCTGGAAGATCGCCATCGGTTATACTTATTTCGGATCGCAGCTCAACCCGCAGATCGCCTGGTGCCCTAACAAATATCTGAGGCTGCAGGGCGGCGTTTATTTCAGAAGGGATTTCGGCACCACTGCTCTTCAGGACCTGCAGGCTACTTATTCGCTGAAACTTCAGAAGAACGACATCAGCCTTACGATGGGAACATTGGAAGGCCATGTGAACCACCGCCTTATTGAACCGCTCTTTAATTACGAGCGTGCCATTACCAACCCGATCGAGAACGGCATACAGCTAAAGATCAAGAAACACCGCGTGTGGCTCGACACCTGGATCAACTGGGAGCAGCAGGAATATTTCGGTTCGCCTTTCCAGGAGCACATCTGTGCCGGACATTCTTCGCGTATCTCCTGGTATGAGAATGGAAGGTTCAGGGTGGTAATTCCCGTACAAGCCATTGTGTTCCATAAAGGCGGACAGATCGACACAGATACCACCGACATCCTCTCGCTTACCAATAGTTCCACCGGCCTTTGCTTCGAATACGAGTTTGGCGATGACAATATGATCAGCAGTGAGAACTATTACGTGTATTATAAAGACATTTCTCCCGCCAAGCACCAGCAATACATTTCGGGCGATGGCATTTACCTGAACCTGGGCATCAAAACAAAATATCATGTGAACCTCATGGCCAGCTACTGGCAGGGCAAATTTTACATGGCGCCCCGGGGCGGTTTTCTGTATTCATCGGTATCTACTATACCAGGCAGCATCTATACCGAAGATGAGCGTAAACTGGTTCTGCTGAGGCTTATGTTCCAGCGCGAGGTCCTTCCCGGGCTTTATGCCGACATCCGCTATGAGCCTTATTTTGACCTCGGTAACCGCTTTTTTGATGAATTCTCGTATTCCGTTTACCTGAGCTACCGTAAGGATTTCCAGCTGGCAAAGGTAAAACCTAAAAAAGCAGATTAATTGGCATGCAATTTGAATTTTCGGCCCCTATGCGGATAAGAAAAAGACACCTCGTTGTTTGTGCGGCTTTCGCGTTCCTTTCTTTCAAAGGAGAAGCTCCGCTCAAAGTTCCCTTCCTTCCCCAAGAACAAACCGAGCTCCGCAAGATGACCAACGAAGCCTTTAAGCGGGGCGAGATGCTTACCTACCGGATCCACTACGGATTTATGGACGCTGCCGTTGCAACGCTCCAGGTCACCGACGAGAACAAGCAGTTGGGAGGCCGCAACACTTACCACATTGTAGGCCTGGGAATTTCAAAAGGCTCCTTCGATTGGTTCTTTAAAGTACGCGACCGTTACGAAACCTATATTGATGAAGAGGCCATTGTTCCCTGGATGTTCATCCGCCGCGTGAACGAAGGCGGTTACCTTATCAACCAGAACTATGTGTTTAACCACTACAAGAAAAAAGTGGATTGCGATGGTAAGGTGTACGATGCTCCCGAGTTCGCCCAGGATATGATCTCTTCTTTTTATTATGCCCGCTGCCTCGACCTGAGCGGTGCCAAGGAAGGCCAGATCTTCAGCATCCCAAGCTTCGTTGACGGCGAGCCCTTCTCGCTCCAGATCAAATATGTGGGCAAAGAAACCATCAAGACCGCATTCGGAAAAGTAAAATGCCTGAAGTTCAGGCCAGTGCTCCAGAAAGGAAGGATATTTAAGAACGAAGACGACCTGAAGGTATGGATCACCGAAGACAAGAACCATATCCCCATCCGCGCGCAATGCGATATCCTGTTCGGCTCACTTAAGATGGACCTGGAATCGTATTCGAACCTGGTGAACCCCCTCTCGATCGTTAAGTAAGATCCCGGGCCTCGTATTTCCTTATTGTCTCCATCAAAGGCTTTTTCGTGACCTTGCTCTCCAACCAGTAATTGAAACTGGGAATGATGTTGATCTTTTTGTCCTTCGTCTTCAACTGTTCCTGGAATTCATCGAATGCCTCCCTTAATCGGCCCTGGTCATAGGCCTTGAGCGCAGTCTTCTCAAAAAAGTCAAGCAGGCATAGCGAATAGGCATCAGCGGCCTTGTTTTTTTTCAGCCATCGCCGCGCTGAGCGCGCCAGACCCGGCAAGAGGTCCATGTTACCCAACTCCACGTGTACCATCAGCAGAACGATCCGCGCCATCGCCTGTATGTCGGCACGGTTGGGCCGGTCGAACTGAATGATCTTGTTCAGCCATTTCATTGACTCGTGGAATTTCTTCTCATAGAAATAACAAGCGAAAAGATTCGCGCTGATCACCATCTTTAACCCTGCCGCCAGGTGATCGTACGACACCGCGTCCTTCACACGCTCCCAGGCTTTGATCGCGTTCTGTGGCTGCATGATCGTCATCTGAGTGAACATATAGCTTGAAACGATATTCGTGAAATAAGCGCTGATGGTCTTGTTCTTCCGCTTGGCGGGAAGGGAGTTATAAAAGTCATGTCCCCGCTCCAGCACCCTGTGGGTATCGTCGTGCCGGCCGGTCTTGGCCAGTGCCACCAGGTAATGCGCGAGGCCGTGGAGGTATTCCACCGCGCGGGCCTGCAATTGACCGGTGTCTGTCTCCAGGTAACTTATCCATTTGTGCTGAAAAGTATAGGCTTTCTCCCAGTCGCGTAGCGTAGAGTACCGCATGAACTGGGTGGAGTAATAATGTTTGCGCGAAGAATGCGTTAGAAGAGCCTTGCCGGGAGAGAACAGCTTGTTGTTCTCCAGGAACCGGTAGTGCTCTGCCTCTGTGCTTTGTCCGTAAATGCCACGCACGGCGGAGGCCTGAAGCGAAAGGTTCCTGTAATCGGAATTGCCCCCGATCTTCTCCATCAGCTCCTTTTCATCCAACGCTTTCGCGCGTATGAATTCCTGCGCGTCGTTCCAGGCGCCCTGTCGGATAATAGCAGACACCCGCAGGTTGTTGATGAGAACGATGTATGGAAAAGCTTCCGTTGCCATCGCCAGTTTCTCTGCCTTCGCGATCACCTTGTTGCCGATATCGTACAGCTGGCGATCATACAATTGCTCCGCCTGGTTGAGGTATTGCTGTATGCGTGTGTTCTCCGAAGCCTCCTCATTGTATTTGGCCAGCGAGCTGAGGAGCGATTCCGAGAGGTAGTTCTTTGCTTTCTGCAGATGGTGCCTGAACTTTTTCTTCTTCAGCTTCCTCTTCAACAGCTCCTCGTCGTAACGCGGCAAACTATCAATGGCATCAAAAAGCACCACATAACTAAGACTGCCACTGCCGCTGCCGAACTGCTTGAAAAAACGCTTTTCATGGCTGTCCATCGACTTAATGATCCTGAAAAGGTCGTCAGAAGGGGTCTTCATAAAGGTTTCTTATGAATGAGGTAAATATAGCGTGAGTAAAGAACTGAGAAAAATATTTCTTTAGAAAAATTTGGATTCCACTATTCTTTGCGCTTACATTTGCGCCCTGTTAAACAAAAAAAATGAAAAGAAGTAATATACATATCGAAACCATGTACGCAGGAACTCGCTTGTTCCTGCACATGAATGGGGTGTGTCGTTACTATTGACATATATCGGATCTTTAAACAAGGACGCGCCCCGGTTTTTACCGGGGCTTTTTATTTTAAAAAAGGAGGTGCATATGAATATCTCTATGATCGTTAGAACTGTGATCGCTTACAAAGGCCGGAGCGTTATTTCCGGCATTGCTGACAGGTACAATGTATCTGATGTTGTTGCTGATGTGCTGAACGTGCTGGATGCTGTTGAGGATGTGCTGGTAGATGTGAACATCGGGAACATGCTGATGATGCTGATCGCCATGCTGATGGACGCGGCAGGAGCTATCGTACTGGCCGTTGCGGTAACCGCAACTGCGGCTGCGGTAGTAGTGACTGTGGCTGTTATTGCAGCTGCAGTAAGAGCAATTGTGGTTCCCGGGTACACGCTTATAAGCGATAGTCCCGCGGACCCTTGCTTTTGTTTACGGGAACACCTGGTTTAGATGATGCTCCATATGATCAACATAATCGTCAATAAGGAATTGAAGCGTTTTCTCCCCGTATTCAGGGAATGTGCCGGTATTCATTAGCTTGCTCTCATCCACATGCTTAAGAACGTGGAGCAGGTGCATGTTATAGATCATCCAGAACTTCACCGTATCCATCCAGTTGCGGTCCTGGTAATGCTGAACGCTCACCCATTCGTTTTGGGCGTACTGGGGCAGCGGCAATTTGTTCTCCAGCTGCATACGTACAAAGCGCTGGTGGTTATTGGCGGCTGAATCAATAAGATGGCCCATGATCTCCTTCCTGCTCCATTTACCGGGAGCAGGACGAAGGGAGGCTTGCTCTTCGGTATATTGAAAAAGCTTGGTTGGGTTTTCGTTGAGGATCTTTTCGAGACGAAGAGCGGCTTTTAACATGGGGTTTAGATTTTGATTTTCTGCATACGAATTAACGAACAGGCTACGAACGTTACAAATCAGAGCTTAATGTGTAATGACGAGCTTTCGAATTTCTCGTTCCCCATCAGAAACGATCTCACAAAAGTAAATTCCTGCCGGATAGAATGACAGATCGAGCTCAAATGTATTCGTTCTGTTTGAAATAGTATGATCGTATATTCTGCGTCCAGTGATATCGCTTATAAATATCTCCGCATTTGCAGAAGCAAGTGAAAGATCGATCGAAATTTCTCCGTCCGAAGGGTTCGGAAATATCCTGAAGCGGTTAAGCGCGGCGCCATGCTCCTGCTCTCCAACCAGCTGTGCCAGGTCCACCTTCACAAGAAAAGCTTCATCGCTGGTCCCGCCTGAGAACATATTAGTACCGCGGGTGCCGGCAAGGCAGGCAAAGGCGCCCTCAGCAGCAATGTCGCGAAACTCCTCATCCTTGGTGCCGCCGTAAACTTTGTAATTGATAAGGTTACCTGCCGCGGTATCGTACACAGCAAGAAAGGCATCGTAAGCGCCTCCAACAGTATACCCTGTTGAATTAGTACCACCGCCCACCAGCACATAGCCATTGTGAACTGTAATGGCCCGTGCCACGTCGCCGCCTGTGCCGCCAAAATATTTGATCCATTTTTGATTAAGGTTCTTGTCGAACTTCGCCACGAACATATCGATGTTAACTGAACTTGTTTGCGCCATGCCCGTCAGGTATATATAATTTCCATCGGTAGCCATTCCCAGTGCGTTTTGGTTATCGTTGGCCGAAGAAAGCGAGGGACCGAACACCGCGGTGTCGGTCAAAGCGAAATTGTTGCGCTGAAATTTACCTACGATCGCGCGTCCATCGCAGCAGTTGTTGATCCAGGAATTTCCGTTCCAGAGCCCCGCCGCGAAAATATGCGTATTGTCCACCACCATATGCCCGTCCTGGTGCTCGGCGCTGCCGGGCGAGGGATCGCCGAAAGTGGTTTGGTTCAGGATGCCCAGGTTATAGTTGAGGCGCAAAAAGCCCATTTCGTAATTGCCTACGCCGGTGGTGATCTGCGCCCAGCCACCACAATAAATACCGTCGTTGCGGGGTTCTATCGCGTCCAACTCATCATATCCTGAAGAACCAAAGCCAATGTTCGCGCTCTTGGCGAGCATGCCATTGTTCTTGTTCATCTTCAGCAAAAGCATATTGCACTCGGTATTGAAATACGGATTGACCTTGTTCTCGCGGCCTCCAACATAAAGGAACGTATCCTTGGCGTTGCAAACGAAGGCGTGCTGTATTCCCGCCCCGCTGAAATAGGTTTTCCACTGTGGATTGCCATTCGCGTCGAACTTGTAAGTAGCGATGTCGTATTGCTTTGAAGTGTTCACACTGTCGAAGCTCACCGGCCAGTACACATTGCCCGAAGGATCGGTGTCAACACCCCAGCCTTCGCATTGGCCGTTGGTGATGGTAGCTTTGTGAGTTTTTGTCCAAAGCGGGTTAAGGAAGCCTTGCGGAAACGCCTGCAGTGAACAAACAACGAGTGAGGTAATTATTAATGGTCTCATTTTATAAATGTGTATCACAAATCTAAAATCTAAAATCGACAATCAAAAATCAACTTATCCTGCTCCAGTTAGGCCGGTTGAGGTTCAGGAACTGGTATTGGAGTTGTATGTTCTTATTTCCGGGCAGGCTCAGGTCCGGGTCAGCGGTTAGCAGTTCGATGGCTGCGGCCCTTGCTGTTTGCAATATCTGCCCGTCCTTGGCCAGGTCTGATATCTTAAGATCGATGATGCCGCTCTGCTGCGTACCTGCCAGGTCGCCGGGACCGCGCAGCTTCAGGTCGGTCTCCGCGATCTCAAAGCCGTCGTTGGTGCGGCACATGGTATCGATGCGCAGCCTCGCCTCGGCACTGACCTTGAACGAGGTTAAAAGAATGCAATAGCTTTGATCAGCGCCCCGCCCTACCCTGCCACGTAACTGATGCAGCTGCGAAAGGCCGAAGCGTTCCGCGCTTTCGATCACCATCACGCTGGCGTTCGGAACGTTCACTCCTACTTCTATCACCGTGGTGGCCACCATGATCTGCGTTTCCTTTTTCAGGAAGCGTTTCATCTCGAAATCCTTGTCGGCGCTTTTCATCTTGCCATGCACGATGCTCACACGGTATTCAGGCTCCGGAAAATCACGGCAAATAGACTCATAACCGTCGTAAAGATTTTTCAGGTCGAGCTTTTCCGATTCATCAATGAGCGGATAAACAATATATACTTGCCTTCCCAGCTTTATTTGTTCCTTGATAAAACCGAACACCCGAAGGCGTTGCGAATCGTAACGGTGCGAAGTATTTATTGGTTTACGTCCCGGAGGCATCTCATCGATCACCGAAACATCGAGGTCGCCGTATAGGGTCATAGCGAGCGTACGAGGTATCGGCGTTGCGGTCATCACAAGGATGTGAGGAACGTTCTGCTCATTCTTCTTCCACAACAACGCACGCTGCCCCACACCAAAGCGATGTTGTTCGTCAATAACAACAAGCCCCAGGTTCTTGAATTTCACGTCTTCTTCCAGCAACGCGTGGGTGCCGATCACAATGTTCATCGCCCCGTTCTGTAATTGCTCATGAAGCGCTTTTCTTGCCTTGCTCTTCGAAGAGCCGGTAAGCAAACCGATCTTAATATCCATTTCCCTCAGCAGTTCCGATAGGGTTTCGAAATGCTGGTTGGCAAGTATCTCTGTTGGCGCCATGATACAGGCCTGGTAACCATTGTCGATCGCGATGAGCGCGGTCATTAGCGCTACCACCGTTTTGCCGCTGCCAACGTCGCCCTGCAGCAGGCGGTTCATCTGTTTGCCAGAGCCAATATCGGTACGTATCTCTTTGACAACACGCTTCTGCGCGTTGGTTAAAGGAAAAGGAAGGTGCTGGTTGTAAAAATCGTTGAACGCCTCGCCAACCTTTGTAAACTCCAGGCCTTTATAATTTTTCTGGCGGATCAGTTTCAGCCGCAGCAATTTCATCTGGATAAAGAAAAGCTCTTCGAACTTCAGGCGGAAGCGCGCGCGCTCCAGCAGTTCGGGGTTGCCGGGGAAATGAATGTTGCGGATCGCCTCTTCCCTGTTCAGCATTTTGAATTGCGACAACAAGTGATCCGACAATGTTTCGGGTATCTTGCCTTTGATCTGCTCCACCAGCGCCTTCTGCAAGCGCCAGATGCCGCGGCTATCGAGTCCTTTGCTCTTTAATTTTTCGGTGCTGTTATACACGCTTTGCAGCGCTGAAGCCAATCGTGTATTCTCTTCGCTTATCTCTTCTATCTCAGGATGCGGGATATTAAAGCTGTTCTTATAGAGGTTAGGCTTGCCAAACACTATGTATTCCGTTCCCCGCTTCAGCTTTTCCGCTATCCACTTCACTCCCTGGAACCATACCAGTTCAACACTTCCGCTTTCATCAGCAAAATTGACCACTAGCCTTTGTGCCCTCGACTTACCCTCGGTTCGCATACCCATGATCTTACCCCTCAGCTGCACATGTGGCAGATCATCCTTTATCTCCTTTACCTTATAGAATTTGGTGCGGTCAACATAGCGGAAAGGATAAAGGGTGAGCAGGTCGCCGAAGGTAAATACCTGCAGCTCCTTTTGCAGCAATTCAGCACGCGTAGGCCCAACGCCTTTGAGGTATGAAATCGGGGTTTCTAAAAATGATCCGCTCATCCTAGCGAAATTAATTCTTTTCTCGCGTCACTTCCGCAAAACTTCTGCCATTGATCTTGCTTTCACACCAGGAGTTATAGTCGAAATACTCCCAGATATCCTGTTCCTTCTTTTGCGCGCGCAGTTCAATGAACTTTGCCTGCAGGTCCTTAAAGCCTTCGATACGTTCCTTGCGGTTATTTAGCTTCGGGAGTTTCTTTTCGAAAAACCTGAAAAGTGCGAGCTCGATGCCCTGCATCTTGTCCCTGGAACGGAGAAGACGCGCCACGGAGCGGCTCTGGTAGGGAAGCACTTCATCACGGCCCAGCTCATATTGGATAAGTACCGCAAGAACCCTTGAGTAACAGTAAATATCCTCTCTTACATTGCCCTGGTGCTCCTCCTCAATGAGATTGAGCCACTTCAGCGCCTTCCTGAACTCACTATTGCCGAACTCAAGGTAAGCGAGTATATAGTAGACCGAAAGGAGATTATATATATGATTGGTCTTGTTCTTCAGCGAGCCGATCCAATCCCCTACTTCGGCGATCCACTCTTTACTTTCTTCGAACCGGGCATGTACCATGAACAAATAAACCAGGTTGTTATAATAAGTAAGCATTACATCGTCATTATCAAGCAGCAAGCTGGGTGGAATGCTGCGGATGCCCTTGATATGTGAGAGGGTACGCTTAAAGCTTGCTGTCTTAAAAAAGTGCAGCACAATGTTCCCCTGGGCAAACAAATACGGACGTATGTATTGCCGGAGACGCTCGGGATCGCGGCGGATAAAGGCACAAAGCTTTTGCAGGCACTCAATACCTTGTTTTGCCTCTTCCCTGGTAGAATGATAAATGTCTTTTTGATGGTAATGAAAAACAAGGGCCTTGTCAGACAAAGCGTAACCATCACCTTTCATTACCGGGCTGTTGCCGAAGACCTTTGCTGACAAACCTTTTTTCGATTTGAACTGGGCCGTTATGCTGGTGAGAATGTAGCTGTTATAAGCCAGCTGACGATACTCCTGGAAGTTGTTGTATTTCTCCAGCACCTTTTTTTCTTTCAAGGCTGCCTTGCTGATGTATTCTTTAAATCTATCCAACTGACGCAGCTCTTGCAAACAGCGGTGCTCTATTACTGAAACATCCAGGTAAGCGGTAAAAAGATCGCGTTTCCAGGCAAAGGCGAGGGCCTTGCGTGTAAGTTTCAGACACGAATTCCATTGCTTTTTTTGCACCAGCAGTTCGGCATGCGTGATCATCTCACGCATTTCGCTCTCAACAGTTCGTTTTGAATGGAATACCGCGAGGCTGCGAAGGATAAGCTCAAAGAGGTAGTTCTTATGGCGATGAAGCTGCTTAACAAACGTCTCTCCCTGGAAAGCCCGGATGATCGCCGCCTCATCATATTCCTTCTGCTGCTCCATGGCCTTAAAGAGCCGGATATAGTTGTTCTCTTCCCCTATCACATGCCGCTGTGAGAAAAGCATGAAATACCTCTTTTCAGAACCGCTTAAGGACCTTATGAGCTGGAACAGCTCCTCCGACTTTTTCTTGGGCCTGGCCATATAGAACAGTAAAATTAATGATCTTCAAATAATGGCCAAATCAGACTTGTACAAATTCAAATTTTTTGACTGGATTAAGCGGCCTAAGCGGGGTAATATTGTATATGAAAAATGTCATAACCCACCGCCCCATGACAAGAAGAACAGTTTTTTTGGTTTTTACTCTTTCCCTGCTACCCTTTTGGGGCAGCTCAACCAATGCCTCCAAAGAGCAGGTCGGTCAATGGATATCCTCACAGCCGGTACGCTTCAGTGAGAACAAAGGTCAATTGACAGACCAGGCCGGAAGACCTGTGCCTTCGGTATTCTTTGAGGCACAGGCACCCGGAATGAACCTGTACATCACCGACAAAGGCTTAAGTTATTTTTTTATTGAGGCAGGGGAAGAAGAGAGTGAGAGTGAGCGCGGGGATCATGAGGAAAAAATGGAGATCAAGTGGGGCCGGGTGGATATGGAACTGGCAGGAGCGCATATCCAAAAGGAGAACATTGTGAAAGAACTGCCTTCAGCCGCCCACTTCAACTACTACTACGCGCATTGTCCGCAAGGGATCATGAATGTACGCCAGTACGAAAAGATCACCGTGAAGGACGTGTATCCCGGAATCGATTGGGTTTTATACAACAGCAGCGAAAAAGGATTTAAGTACGATTTCATTGTGCATTCGGGAGCCGATCCTTCGCTGATCAGGATGGTATACGCTTCTGCCTTGCCGCTGAAAATGAACAGCGACGGCAGCCTCCGTATCAAAACAAAACAAGGCACTCTTACAGAACAGGCCCCTTACAGTTATGTGCAGGAAACAAAAGAGGAGGTCCCTTGCGCTTTCAATGCACAGAAGATCGATGACCACCACACCGAAATTACTTTTCCATTCTCTCATTCACTCATTCGCCCATTCACTCATTCAACCCTTGTCATCGACCCCATTCTCTACTGGGCTACCTTTCTCGGGGGAAATTTTGCCGAAGGGGTGATGGCCATGGACAATGACGCCGCCGGCGACCTGTACGTGACAGGGTACATGCTGCAGGCAAGCCCTATCCCCACGCAATCGTACGGCAGTGCCTATTTCCAGGGAACTTTTGCTGGCGGTAATTCAGATTGTTTCATTTTTAAGTTCAGCAACACGGGAACACTTCTATGGGGTACTTATTATGGCAGTCCCGGGCTTGACCAGGCCAACTACCTGCACGTTTCCACCACGGGGCGGGTGTTCATCACAGGGTACAGCGACGACGCCGGGTTTCCGACACAGAATGCCGGGGGCAGTTCTTACTTTCAAACTTACGGAAGCGGCGCGGCGGACGCGTTCATCATTGAATTCAACACAGCTGGTGTGCGCCAGTGGGGCACTTTCTATGGGGGCAACGGCTTCGACCTTGGCTATTGTATACGTACAAACGCGGCCGGCACTATTTTTCTCACCGGCAGAGCCTTCTCCAACAACCTTCCGGTAATGAATCCTGGTGGCGGAGCCTATTTCCAGGGAACGACCAACGGAGGCAACGAAGCTTTTCTCGCCGAGTTCAGCAGCGCCCGCACCTTTGTATGGGGCACATACTATGGAGGCACCTGGCAGGACTACGGCACTTCGCTTTGCATTGACGTGGCTGGCAGCATTTACGTAGCCGGCTATACCACGGCTACCAATTTTCCTGTGCTTAATCCGGGGGGCGGCGCCTACTTTCAGGCCAGCATCGGCGGAGGCTCTTACGACGGCTTCATCGTTAAGTTCAGCAGCAGCCGCGTTCGAACCTGGTCGACCTATTATGGGGGGAACCAGGATGATTACCTGAACACTGTTGATGCCGATGCGCTGGGCAACGTGTTCGCGCTGGCGCATAGCGAATCCACCAACCTAACGCTGGTGAACCCGGGCGGTGGCGCTTATTACCAGGCCACGAACGGGGGCAACCAGGATGCGGTGATGCTGAAGTTCGACAATACCTGTAACCTGAAATGGGGAACCTATTACGGCGGCAGCGGCAACGAAGGCTACCAGTACAACCTCAACATCAACGACAACATCGAGATCGACAATTGTAACAACGCCTACTTCAGTTTCGCTACCAGTTCAAACAATATCTTCAAGCAGAACTCCTGCATTGCCGGTTATTACGATGCCACGTATAACAGCGGCAATTACGACATCTTCATCACCAAGTTCGCCAACACCGGTACCTTGTTATGGGCTACTTATTTCGGGGGCAATGGACTTGAGTTCAGAGAAGCGCTTTCGCTCGACAATGCGGGCAGTCTTTTCATCGGGGGAGAATGGACGGGGAGTTCCATCAACAACGCAAGCTATCCCATTACCAACCCTGGCGGCAGCACGTATTACGACGGCACTTTTAATGCCGGCACCGACGATTGTTTCATCGCGAAGTTCACCGCTTCACCGGTTACCATTACGCTCACAACCGCCGCTACCTCCACCTGCGGATGCACCGGCAGCGCCACAGTGAGCGCCACCGGCGGCTGTACTTATATATACAGTTGGAGCAACGGCAGCAGCACCGCTACTATTTCAGGACTTTGTCCGGGCAGTTATTCGGTGACCGTTACCGATCTTACCTGCGGCGCTGGCGCCGTGAAGACAGCCGCCGTAACAGTAACGAGTACAGGGGCCACTGTGAACATTAGCACCAGCAACAATGTAAGCTGCAATGGAGGAAGCAATGGTTCAGCCACCGTAACGGTTGCCGGCGGTACAGGACCTTACACTTATTCATGGTCACCTTCGGGGAAGACAACAGCGACAGCAACGGGGCTTAGCTCCGGAACTTACACTGTGATGGTAACGGACAACAGCGGATGCACTTCCAGCAAAACAGTTACTATCTCACAACCATCACAGGTGGCAGCGGCAGTAGGCAGCGGCAGCGCGAGTTGCGGGCAAAGTAACGGAAGCATATCTGTAACAGCCTCCGGTGGCACGGGGTCTTTTACCTACTTGTGGTCAAATGGAGCGACAACCGCGACCACGACCGGGATCAGCGCAGGGACCTATACTGTAACCGTAACTGACGTTAACGGTTGTACCAAAACAGCAACAGTAACCGTCACAAATACAAATGGTGGAACTGCCACTGCTACTGCTACTGCCACTGTAAGTTGCAACGGAGGAAACAACGGCTCGGCAACTGCCACCATTACAGGAGGAACAAGTCCATACACTTACAGTTGGTCAAACGGCAGCACCCAATCATCGATCAACAATCTACAATCAACAATTTACACAGTAACGATCACCGATGCCAATGGATGTATTTCCACGCAAACTGTTAACATAACGCAGCCCTCCTCCATCAACCCTCAAACATCAAGCATCTCCGCCAATTGCAACCAAAGCAACGGTTCCGCATCGGCATCAGCCTCTGGCGGGACAGGAGCCTACACTTATAGCTGGAACAATGGCCAGGCAACAGCAACAGCAACAGGATTGAGCGCGGGATCATATACCGTAACTGTTACAGACGCCAATGGCTGTTCGACGACCGCGGCGGCGAATGTCAGCAATAGCAATGGTCCTTCCGCGGGTATTTCCGCGCAAAGCAATGTGCTGTGTAACGGAGGCAGTACAGGTTCCGCCACGGTTACTGTTACAGGAGGCACTGGTCCATACACTTACAGTTGGTCAAACGGCAGCACTCAATCATCGATCAACAATCTACAATCAACAACCTACACGGTAACGATCACCGATGCCAATGGATGTATCACAACTCAAACGTTGTCGATCACCCAACCCGCTATCATTACTACTACTGCCACTGCTACTGCCACTAGTTGCGGGCAAAATAATGGAAGCGCCTCCATTACCGCAAGCGGAGGCACAGGAGCGTATACTTACAGTTGGAGCAACGGGACCACTCAATCATCGATCAACAATCTGCAATCTGCAGTTTATACAGTAACCATCACCGATGCCAACGGCTGCACGAAAACTGCAACAGCAACAGTAGGCGGCAGTACGGGTGTTACGGCAAGTATTTTCTCCAGCGGTAACGTGAGCTGTAATGGTGGAAACAACGGAACAGCTAGTGCCAGCGCTTCAGGAGGCATCGGGCCCTATACGTACAGCTGGAGCAATGGCGCAACCCAATCAACGATCAACAATATACAATCAGCAATATACACCGTTACCATCACCGATGCCAGCGGCTGTACCAGTACACAAACGATAAGTATCGCCCAACCCACGGCCATCACTGCCACTGCTACTGCTACTGCCGCTAATTGTAATAAGAGCGATGGCTCTGCAAGTGTAAACGTAACGGGAGGCACGGGTGCTTATACTTATTCATGGAGCAATGCAACAGCAGCAGCAACAGCAACAGGATTGAGTGTTGGGTCTTATACCGTTTTGATCACTGATAATAATGGTTGTTCAAAAACAGTGTCAGTGGCAGTGGGCAGCGGCAGCGGGCCAACTGCCACTGCCACTGCCACTGCTACTACTATTCAAGCAGGACAAAGCACTACCCTCCTTGGCAGCGGCGGAAACACTTATAGCTGGAGCCCGCCCAAGGGATTGAGCTGTACCAATTGCCAGAACCCCAGCGCGAGCCCGAGTACGACAACAACGTATACACTAACCGTAACCGATGTGAACGGCTGCACAGCCACCGATAAAGTAACAGTGATCGTAGATATTCCCTGCATGCCAAGTTCAGATGTGGCTTTGCTGCCCAATGCCTTCTCGCCTAATATGGACGGGCACAACGACCGGCTTTGCCTGCCCAATATCCCTTGCATTGAGTCCTTTATATATAAGGTATACGACCGCTGGGGAGAACTGGTGTTCGAGGCCGATAATACGAATGTGTGCTGGGATGGTACCTTTAGAGGTAAGGAGTTGAATACCGCCGTGTTCGTTTATTTCTTCGACGCGCGCTTAACTAACGGGGAGGTGTTTAGTCAGAAGGGGAATATTAGTCTGATGAAGTAAGCGGTAGGCAGTAAGCTTCTCCAGTTATGTCGAAAGGATTTCTTTGAGCGGGGGATTTATCCTAGTTTTATTCCCCATTCAAAAACCATCCATTATGATCAAGAAACTACTCCTTTTCGCTCTTTGCGCTAGCGCCACTATGCTAAGCGCACAACCCGTTATCAACTCCTTCTCTCCTATCGCTGCTCCTATGGGCACCCAGGTGGTCATCAACGGATCGGGCTTCGACCCGGTTGCCGCGAACAATATCGTTTTCTTTGGCGGAGTGAGGGGTACAGTAAGTACCGCAACTACTACTTCCATTACGGCCATGGCACCCCTGGGAGCTACCTATTATTATGTTACTGTATATAATACGACTACCAGCCTTACCGGTTATGCTACGAGGTCATACGATCTTACCACTTCCTGCGCCGGCAGCATCACTACAGGATCACTAGGCGCGCCGGTAAGCTTCAACGTAGGCGGAGGTGGCGAGCGCACCATCGCCATCGTTGACATTGACGGCGACGGAAAACCCGATATGCTCGTGGGCAACAGGAGCGGCGCATATGTAACCGCGTTCCGCAACATAAGCACAGCCGGCACCATTACCAATGGCTCCTTTGCGGCTGGACAAAACTTCACAGTAACCGGCGGCCCTATCGCTATTGCTTATGGTGATATGGATGGTGATGGAAAGAAAGACATTGTTACCTGCAACTATGGTTCTTCCAATGTAACCGTGCTCCGTAACACCAGCACTTCAGGCACTATTTCATTTGCCACCGAAGTAAGCTTCAGCTGCGGCAGCGGTCCGTACGGAGTATGTGTGGGCGATGTTGACGGGGACGGAAAACCGGAGGTACTCACCGGCAATTACAACGCCGGTACCATTTCAGTATTGAAGAACAACAGCACCAGCGGCACCATCACGCTGGCGGCTACGGTTGATTTCACCGCCAACACAAATTGCCACGGCGTGATCGCCACCGACATTGACGGCGACGGAAAAGTGGAGGCGATCGTGGCCAACCGCGGTGGCTCCAACGCATCAGTATTCAGAAACACCAGTACTACCGGCGTTATAAACGCCAGCTCCTTTGCGGCCAAAGTGGATTTCAGCACTTCGGGCGCCGAAGACCTTGTGGCCGGCGACTTTGATGGCGACGGCAAGACCGACGTGGCCGTGTACGGCAGCAGCGTTTCCGTACTGCGTAACACCAGTACTACAGGAGTGATCAACAGCGGTTCATTCGCCGCGGGTGTTAACCTTACCACCTCCGGCAGCGGCTACGGTATCGGCATCGGCGATGTGAATGGCGACGGCCGGCCCGACCTGGCAGCGATGAGCTCCAGCAATCCCCTATCGTTGTTCGAAAACCTGAGCAGCCCCGGCAATATCAGCTTTGCGACCGGGCAAACCTTTAACGCATCAAGCACAGGCTTCCATGCCGGCATCGGCGACCTTGACCTCGACGGAAAGGCCGATGTGATCTCCGCCCCCCTTAGCGGTACAACAATTTCGGTTTGGAGGAACGTGAACGGCGGCAGCAACCTGCTCATTACCAATGCTGTTTCAGGCAGCACCTGCGGCAGTAACGGCACCGCCAGCGTAACTGCCACCGGCGGTACGGGCACACTTACTTACAGCTGGAACAGCGGCTCTACCCTTTCTTCGGCCAGCGGGCTTTCTGCCGGCACCTATACCTGCACTGTTACCGATAACGGCGGCTGCAAAGTAAAAGCGGTCTTTTGGATCACCGGCCCCGCAGTACTGGGTGCTGCTGTTGCAGGAACTAATGTAAAATGCTTTGGCGGCAGCGACGGCTCCGCTTCTGTAACTGTTTCGGGCGGTGTTATCAATTATACTTATTCATGGTCTACCGGTGGCGGATCTTCAGCAAATGCTACCGGCCTAAGCGCGGGAACATACACCTGCACTGTTACTGATGCTTGCGGTGTGACCTTAACCCGTACAGTGGCACTCACACAACCCAGTTCCGGCGTGAACATAACCATTCTCTCTGCCGGCGATCCCGATTGTTTCGGATCTGCTACCGGCAGCATCACGGCATCAGCCAGCGGAGGAACAGGAACGCTCACCTACTCATGGAATCCAGGGGGTGCGTCTACCAATGCGATAGGTGGTCTGACAGCGGGCATCTATACATGTACCGTTACCGACGGCATCGGCTGCAGTAAAATGGTGACCGCGGCCATTGTGCAGCCAACGCAATTGCTTAGCAGCCCCACCAATGATACCCTCCTTTGCCTTGGCAAATCGCTCCTGATCAACGCGGGCGCCAGCGGCGGCACCGCATCTTATACTTATACCTGGAATCCCGGAGGTGCTACTACTTCATCCATTACGGTATCGCCGAGTACCAACACTACCTATACTGTAAACATCACTGACGCGAACGGATGTACACGTATTGATTCGGTGGTGGTTACCGTAGATCCCTGCGCTGGTATCAAGGAAGGTACGCTTGCCGGCGGCTTGCTTATCTATCCCAACCCTTACAATGGGAATACAGAACTTTCCTATCATCTCCTCTCCACACAAACCGTTAGCATCACGCTCTACGAATACACCGGCCGCGAAGTGGAGCGTGTTGTTTCGAAAGCACTTCAAGCGCCTGGCAAGTATAGCTACCGTTTAGCGGGCACTTCGGCAGGAGTTTATTTTGTGAAGGTGGAGTTGGGGAATGGAATGGAGATGATCAAGATAGTTCAGGTGAAATAAACTTACAGTGTGAGTGTCAGTGTGAGTATTGAGGTCTTCTCGCTTTCACACTCACACTCACACTGCTTTTTGAAGCCCTTCGTGGGTAGTCCATTTACTAAAGGCATCGGAGGTACTGCAATTGAGGGCAGCGGTTTTGAGGATCTGTTTAGAGCTGAGGTTCATGCAGGCGAAGATAGATTAAATGTCTTCCTACTGCTTCAACACCTTCTTCGTCACAATACCTGCACTGCTCCTTACCTGTACCATGTACATCCCCTTTTCCAGCATATTGGTTTCAATAGATAGCACTCCCGCTTCCTGCCTTGAATGATAGATCGCTGCACCCAGCAGGTCATACACCACAACTTCTGATGCTTCATTAAGTTGAAGCTTTAGCTGATCGCTGAAAGGATTGGGGTATAAAGAGAATTCCTTTTCCCCTTGTTCTTCAAGGCCGGTGGTCTGGCAAAAACCTGTGGATTTTACCGGAACAGAGCTCATGGTAAGGCTGGTGCCGTTTCCTAACTGTCCTTCCACGTTGTATCCCCATGCCCACATGCTTCCGTCACTCTTAAGAACAAGTGCGTGACGGTCGCCGGCGGCAATGACGCTTGCGCCGCTCAGTATGTTCAGGGGCGTTTTGCTATAGGTGGTGTTCCCATTGCCCAATTGCCCGCTGGTATTATAACCCCAGGTCCATACTGTACCATCGTACTTCAGCGCCATAGAGAACATCTCACCTGCCTCAATGCTTTTCACACCGCCGATCAATGTTTTTACTGGGGTGCTGCTATCGAGATTTGTTCCATTTCCCAGCTGCCCCCAGGAGTTCTCGCCCCAGGCCCAAACGCTGCTGTCGGCACGCAGCACGAGGTAGTAATCCGTACCGGCGGACATGCTAATGACGCCTTTAAGAGCAGTGTATTGATATGCCTGGCTAACAGTGTTGCCCCACAGCCAAAGGCTGCTGTCATTCTTTAGCGCCATGGAAGCAACTCCATTGGATGCTATAGATTTTACACCGGTAAGGTTCAATACTTTCACCGGAAGGTTTCTATTGGTCTTGGTACCGTCGCCTAGCTCGCCCGAACCATTTCTTCCCCAGGCCCACACAGTGCCATCGTTCTTTAATGCGAGAAATTGGCCAAAGCCTGCGGCAATGGCCACGATGCCCGATAATGAGTTGACCTTTATAGGTAGATAACTGGAAATATTGGTGCCGTCGCCCATTTGCCCATAGGTGTTCGATCCCCAGGCCCACACGGTTCCGTCGCCTTTAAGGGCGAGGGTGGCACCGCTGGCACAGGCAACACTTACAACTCCATTGAGGTTGTTTACTGTTACAGGCTGAGCACTGCTGGTGGTATTGCCGTTACCGAGCTGTCCATAATTATTGCGGCCCCAGGTATTGAGCGCTCCGCTGCCGCATACATAGGCTGACTGCTGGCAAGCCGAAAGCACCTGCGCGTTAGAAAGGCAAGGGAATAAAAGAATGGAAAGGAGAATGAATTGAATTCTTGTTTTCATGGTTCTTTAAGTTTTGTCGCCCGCCTGGCAAAGACTATACCATGAAACCAAGATCAATACTTAATAAAACCTAACACCAACCAAACCCTTACCTTTGCAGGCATGCCCGTCATCCGAAGGCTGAACGCTGATCAGAAAGAACGGCTCCTTGAATGGAGGCAGCGGAAAACCCTGCTGGAGCAGCGCCGGAGGCGCCTGTACAACAGGAAATACCGGAGGGGCTTCATCTACCTTAGCTCACTAAGCATCCGTATCGCTTATGCCATCCTGTTCATAACGGCCCTCGCTACGCAGGACATAGGGAGCTCTTCAGTGAGTGAGGAAGTAACAAGTACCCGAAGAAGCACAGTAGAGGAGCAGGGCCGCGGCGGCGCTTATACTGTTTCGAAACTGGTATTCAGCACTACCACACGCACCTATGTTTACAAGAACAACCGCAAAACATTGCCCCCACTGGAGGAAGGAGATACGGTAATTATCATTAAGAACATCCTGGGAAGGCCCATCTTTTTTACGAGAAGCGATTGGGGAATAGAATTTCCTTTTCCAAATGGGCTCAGCATTCACCTGATGCTTTGCATTCTCAGCATCATCTCCTTCTTCTTCAATGATGGCCTCGATATGATCGGGCGGAGAGTGGTGATAGGCGTCGCGTTCCTCGACCTGGTGCTGGCCTATAATTACTTCTTTATTTAGAAGGCTTAGTCCTTCACAAACCGAGCGGTATACTTCTTCTCCCCCTGGTCAACCACCACCGAATACACCCCTTTCGGAAGTTTGGACACATCGATCTTTGATGGGTCTGTTGGTTTCATCACCGATTCCCCGAGCATATTGAATAGCTCTATCACGGAACTTTTGCCTTTGTCCTTTGGAAGCTCAAGGCTGATTTGGCCTGTAGCGGGATTCGGCCAGATGCTAAAATCGTCTTTCAGCACCGGCTCCGTTATTCCGGAAGCAGTGCATTCACCAATGGCGTTCAGTTGGTTCTTAAGGGTGGTAATGTTGTAACCATTACAGCATCCTGTCTTTGAGCCGCAATAAAAAGGAGCACGGGGATAGGTTCCCGGCCAGGTGGAAGTATCAGGATAGATCATAGCGATGTCCCAGGCCCAGTTACAGCCGGCCCACCCGCCCTGGTATCCGAAGCCGTAAGAGATATCCCAAAGCGAGTCCCAGTAAAAAGTGACACGGGAATCGGACCAGCCTGCGGAAGCATTCACCGCGTCGCTCTTCACCGAGCTCCAGCCCTGTACATGTATCCATACAATAAGGCCACGCAGATCAGGATTGTTGCACTGATTGAAGATATTGGTCTTCAGGTCGGCCACTGTTTGGATACAAGCCGGGCAGGTAGGATCGCCAAGAAAAATGATCCTGGTAAGGCCCTGCAAGGAGTTGAACTTGGTTTTGAGACCGGGAAGATTGATGTCGGTAACGGTTTGCGCGCCGGAGAAGGCCGCGAAAAGCAAAGCGAAAAATAAGGAAATGGTCTTTTTCATGGAGGGGCGTATCATATAAAACAAAAGGCCAAGGTATTAAATCCCCGGCCTAAAGTCAAGTTATGCTTAGTGCTAAAGCCTATTCCTTAAATACCCTTCGCACAGTATTGCCATTCTCCGACCTTAATACTATAAAGTACATCCCTTTCGGCAGTGTGCCCGTGGCTATCTCATTGACCCCTGCTTTCAGCTTCATCTCCCCTACTCTTTCGCCCAGTGCATTGAATATCTCAACTGTTCCATTTGCGTTTTCCTTGTTCACGATCACGACCTTCTCTTTAAAGGGGTTCGGATATACATCCCAATTGCTGCTCGAGCTCGCCTCGCTGATCCCTATCAGCGAAGGCACATTCACCGTTGCAGAGGTCGAACAGCCGTTAATATCAGAAACCGTAATAGTATAAACGCCCGCGCATAAGTTGGTGGCTGTGGCCGTTGTTTGTCCGCCGCTGGTCCAGTTATAGAAATAAGAACCGGTACCTCCAGTTGCGGTCACCGAAGCGGAGCCGTTGCAGCCGCTGGTAACACCGTTGGCAGCTGTGCTCAGGTTGATCGGCGGCGGCTGTATAAGGTTGACAGTGGCTGTTGTACTACATCCATTGGCATCGGTAACCATGCAGGTATAGGTAGCCGCCGTAAGGCTGGTAGCACATTGAAATGTTTGTCCGTTGCTCCATTGATACGAGTACCCAGGCGTACCACCTACAGCACTGGCACAAGCAGATCCTGTTCCACCGTTACAGTTGATCGTAGAAACTTGAGCAGCCTGCAACGTAAGCACTGGGGGCTGTGTGATAGAACATGTGGTAGAAGCGGAGCCTCCATTCTGGGTTACCACGTAAACAGTATGAGTTCCCGCGCATAAGCCAGTGGCCGTAGTACCTGTAGCGCCGCTGGTCCATGAATACGTATAACCTCCCGAGCCCCCGCTGGCAGAAGCTGTTGCCGAACCATTGCAATCGCCGAAACATTTTACGTTAGTAGTTGAGATAATGCTTACGCTCAACGCCAGAGGCGGCATGTATTCCCAGCAATCATTGGTATATCCTCCGCTCTGATAGCTCTGAAAACCGGTGGTAAAAAATCCGCGGTTGCCGATGTTAAATCCTACACCGTACCAGCGTCCTTGTCCCGGGTAATTGGCTCTTGCTGTCCAGGTGTTGCTGGAAGGATTGTATTCATAAAAAGTATTCACGGTTCCTGTATTGTCGGCACCACAACCCACATATCCTTTTCCATTGATAGTAAAATAAGAAGTACCCCAGCGTGCAGTGCCGCCGAAGGTAGCTTTCTGTGTCCAGGTATCACCTACCGGATCGTATTCCCACACATCACCGGTATTATTTCCTCCCGATGATTGTCCGCAGCCCATATATCCTTTTCCCGCTATGGCAAAAGAGAAAGCGCCTGATCTTCCTCCACCTCCATAACTGGCCCTGGCTGTCCAGGTGTTAGCGGTAGTATCGTAACGATAAACCGCGCTCTGGTAACCACCGCTGTTCCTTCCGCCCGCAATGTATCCGTAAGCGCCAATGGAAAAACCAGTGGCGAAACGCACACTTAAAGGATAGTTCGCCTTTTGTGTCCAGGTATTATTTGCCGGGTTGTATTCGTAAAAGCTGTTCGACTCACCACTGCTGGCATTGCCGGTTCCCGCGTAACCTTTGTTCCCGATGGAGAACGCGGCCACAACACAGCGGCCTCCGCCGCCATAGCTGTTCATACTGCTCCAGGTTCCTCCTACCCCATCATATTTCGCCCCGCTCGAAATGAAATTGGTAGGGCTGATCTCTCCTGTCACCACATAGCCATAATTGCCAATAGAAAAGGCACAGGCACCGCCGCGCGATGTGCTGCTATAGTTCGCTTTTTGCACCCAGGTGTTCTGGGC
>JANWJV010000111.1 GCA_025451785.1 Bacteroidia bacterium
CCTGATATGAAAGTGATGAACGAATATAACATAGTTGTTACCGGCAGGGACCAGCAATTGGAGAAAGCAGTGGAGAGCCTGATGGCTAAATAGATTGTTGATTGTAGATCTTTGATTGGATGAAGAGGTTCAGAAAACTGGGAATAATTTCACTTGTGTTGGTGATCTGCTGCGGAGGATTTTACTTCTGGAGAAAGAGCAAGAACAGCGCGAAGTACGCCAGCTTTACCGAATATTATTCCGCCAATTATAGTAAGAAAGATACAGGTGTCTCGGCACTGGTAGGAGCCAAGTTGCATCGTTATGAATACTTGTCAGGGTCTTTCAAGATCGATACTATTTTCCGCTCCATGATGGGCCCTCTTTCCGCTCAGCCGGTTCGTCTTAACGAAGGCGTCTCACGCGTTTGGAACTTTATAAAAGGACCAAAGCTTTGCTGGCTCATAGGTTATTCAGTGGATGTAGTGGAAGCCACTTCAGGAATAAAAGTGTCTGACGATTTTCTTTGCCACAACAATCTCGACATCCGCGACAAGAGCAGCGTGCCCTGGCATGTGAACACTACAGGCACCTTCGCGAGGGTATTTACCCTTACCGAAGGCCAAACAAGTGTGATGCTCCCTGATGGCTATGGAATTCCCATGCTTAATACCGAGGCCATGGTGATCAACTCGCAGGTGCTCAATCATAATTATCCTGACACGAACATTACCGTGCGCCAAAAGGTGACCATTTTTTACCTGGAGGAGGATGAACTGAAGGCAGCTATGAAGCCTGTGTACCAGCAGGCAGTGTTCGTTACCAAACAGGTATCAGGCCCTGCGGGTGCCTACGGTGACCCGATCCCTGGAATTGCCATGGTGGACAGCAGCGAAGCCTTTACCGGTGGAGTGGCGGTGGCGCCGCATGAAGATACCTGCTGTTCAGGCCGCAGCTTTACTAAAGATTACAATCCCTATTATGACCTCATGGGCAGGCAGTTCACCGGCCATTGGCGTTTCGGAACGGGAGAAGAGGTATTGCAAACCGATGTTACCACCATGATGGACCTGCCTTACGACGCGAAAGTTTATTTCATCGGCGTCCACGCCCATCCCTTTTCACGTTTTCTTGAGCTGCGGGACAAGACGGCGAATGAATCGCTTTTTAAAGCGAACAACGAAAACCTCGATGGGCGTATCGGGCTCAAGCGCCTCGATAACTATTCAAACGAAAAGGGGATCCAGATGTACAAAGGCCACAAGTACGAACTGGTGAGCACGTATTTTAATCCCACCCGGGATGTCCACACGGCAATGGCCACTATGTTCCTTTACTTAGATTTGAAATAAGAAATATGAAATGTGAAACCCGTTTCTGATCTCACATTTCATATTTCATATCTCTGACAGGCCGATCATCCGGTTCTTCTCCGGGTCCCACACTTTAAGTTTAAAGCAGGCAATGATATCGGAAGGGTTGAGGGTGGTTGTTTTCGCGGCTTGCATCTCCGGAATTTTCTCCATCACTTCGGGCAGACGGTAAAAAGGAATACGTGAGTTCATATGATGAATGTGATGATAGCCGATGTTGGCGGTCATCCATTTCCAAAAGGGATTCATCACCATATAGCTCGATGATTCCAGCGCGGCGTTGTCGTAGCTCCATTCAATATTCCCCTTAAAGGAAACACCGGGAAAGTTGTGCTGGGCGTAAAACAGGTAAGAACCAATGGCGCAGGAGATAAGGTAGGGGATACCGATCATGAGCACCCAGGCCAGCCAGCCCAGGTAAATAAATACGAGCGCCGAAAGCCCCAGGTGAAACACAATAGCGATAAGTGAATCCCAGTGCTTTTTTGGGCTTGCGATGAGCGACTGCAGGCTTAGCCCATAAAAGAAAACGATGATATAGCCGAATAGAATCGTGAGCGGGTGGCGGATGGCGAGGTAAGAGATCTGCTGGCCGCGGCTGAGGCGCTTAAACTTCTGCTTTGTTACAATGGGCCAGGAACCGATGCTGGCGGTAAACAACTTTGAGTTATGGTTGTGATGATAATCGTGCGAGCGTTTCCAGATACTGGGCGGGGCCAGGATAAACACGCCAAAGGTCCAGAAGAGGATGTCGGCGAGTACTGATTTGGGAAGGATAGCGTTGTGCATATTGTCGTGATAGATCACGAACATGCGAACGATCACACAGCCCAGCAAAATACTGCAGGCCAGCTTCCCGTATAGGTTAGGAATAAAATAGATCCCTGTCCATAGCGCCGCGAGAACCATTAGGGTGCTGATGGTGTAATACCAGCTTTTCCACGGGATCTCTTTTGCGTAAGGCTTGGTAGCCAGGATAAGGTCTTTGCCTGTAAGCATATGGGAATTTGACGCCGCAAAATTAAGCAAAAATGCCGACCCCTCCCTGTCCTTTCGCACATTCTGGCTCTTCACTCTAAAGCCCACTGGGCTTTCTCGTTCAGACCTCCTATTTCTGCGAAACAGAGGAGGGAACGCTTCTTGCCTACTGCCTACTGCTTACTTTTTTTTATACTTCCAGCGGCGGTGGCTCCAAAGCCATATCTCCGGCTGCTCACGAATATCCTGCTCCAGGCGGCGTGTATGCGCTTCGGAGATCTCGCCGTCCTTTGTTTTCGCGGGCTCCTCGAAAAGGGTCTCGGCGGTGATGTGATAATACCCGCGCTTCTTTCGCTTTACACTTACATACACCACCGGCTGGTTCATCTTACTGGCGATCTTTTCGGTGCCGCGGAACACAGGTGTATCCTGTTGGAGGAATTGTGTCCAGTACGCATTTTCAGGAAATGGCGTTTGGTCGGCGATAAAGGCCGTAGCCGTAACCTGGTTTCGGTAACCCACCATGTCGCGAAAGGCATTGGTCATGGCGCTCAGCTTGGTGCCGAAACGGGTCCTTATCTTAATGATAAGATCATTGAAATATTTATTGGCAAGCGGGTGATAGATAACATACAGCTGGTGCTTGCACACAAGACTGAAAGTATTGCCTGCCCATTCCCAGTTGCCGAAATGCCCCATCACGATGATGAAACTTTTCTTTTCCTCATAATACTTTTTAAAAAGCTCCTGGGCTTTCACATCGAGGCTGCAATGCTTTAGGGCATAGCTTCTGCTCATGGTCAGTGTTTGAAAGGTCTCCAGGAACAGGTCGCAGAGGTAGCGGTAATACTTGCGCATGATCTTTTTCCTTTCCGCGTCGCTCTTCTCAGGAAAGGAGTTCTTGAGATTTTCCCACACCACTTTCTTTCGATAACCCACTACATAATAAAGGAGAAAGAAAACTATGTCGGAAAAACCATAGAACAACCACCAGGGCAGGAGGGAGAGGAGGTAAATGAAAGGAAGCGCTAAATAGTAGGCGATCATCTCGATCTTTGATTTTTGATTTTCGATTGTTGATCGGTCATTAAATCAACAATCAACGATCTAAAATTTAAAGGTTACTGTTTGTTTTATTTCCGCCGACAAACTCTTTGCTACAGGGCAATTGAGTGCGGCGGTCTTTAGCATTTGCTGCTGCTGTTCGGTGTATTGATGTCCCGAAACGCTGATCTCCACGATCACTTCCGCTACTCTTCTGGGAGCGTCGGCCATGATCTTTGTGATCTCCGCACCGGCCTTTTCAAAAGGGAACTTGTTCTTCATCGCCACAATGCCCATAATGGTAAGCATGCAGCTGCCCAGTGAGGTCGCGAGCAGATCGGTAGGGGAGAAGGCCTCGCCTTTTCCATTGTTATCAACCGGGGCATCGGTGATCAGGGTATTGCCCGAAGCCAGGTGCGTTGCGCTGGTCCGCAGGCCGCCCGTATAGGTTATGGTAGAGGTCTTCATGAAACAGGTTTTTTTGGCAAAATATTTGAGCGATACATTAGGATTTATATCCGCTAATCCCTACATTTGTGTTTCACAAAAGTACTCCATTGTTTAAAAAAGCCGCCATCTTTCTTTTTATTTCCGGTACCGCCCTCAGCGCTTCAGCACAGGACGCGTTAACGGTTTTGGAACAAGGCGGCGACCTCAACGTTCTGTACCGCAACGAGGCAAGCTTTGGTGTACTGGCGCATTCTTCCGGAGGCTTTGGCCTCAATTACCGCCGCGGCAAACACGTTACCGCCAAACGCAAGCGTATCCTTGAGTTCGAAGCGGTGAACATCCGCCATCCCAAAGAAGTAAAAACAGTAAACCCGTATTTCGAAAACTCCAAAGGCTTTTATTATGGCAAGATGAACTCCGTGTTCATCCTCCGTCCCGGCTTCGGCTACCAGAACACCCTTTTCCGTAAAGCTGATGTAAAAAGCGTGGAGATCCGTTACATTTATATGATAGGTCCCAGCCTTGCTTTCGCCAAGCCCGTTTACCTGGAGATATTGCACGACACTCCCCAGCCGTTCATCTTCGACCTCACCACTGAGAAATACAATCCCGGCAATCCCAACCACAGTTTCGATAATATCTATGGAAGGGCGCCGTATTTCAAAGGCTTTGAGGAGATGAAGGTATATCCCGGCCTCTTCGCCAAGTTCGGCCTCAGCTTCGAGTTTGCCGACCTGCACGATGACCTTAAAGTGATAGAGACCGGAATTACCGTTGACGCTTATCCGAAGATAATTCCCATCATGGCTTCCACCACCAATTCACCGGTGAAGAACCAGCAGGTGTATACCTCGCTTTACCTGAGCTTCATTTTTGGAAAGAAGTGGTTCTAACCTTTCTTCCCTTCCCGCTATGTCCGAGAAAGAGATCGATGTGAAAGAGCCCAAGCTCCGCAAGCCCGACTGGCTGCGCGTGAAGCTTCCTGTTGGAAAGGAATACCTGCACGTTCGTAAGCTTGTTGACACACATAAGCTGCACACCATCTGCGAAAGCGGCAATTGTCCTAACATGGGCGAATGCTGGGGCGCCGGCACCGCCACCTTTATGATCCTTGGGAATATCTGCACACGTTCCTGCGGCTTCTGCGCTGTGGCAACAGGCCGGCCCCTTGCCGCTGATGTGAACGAGCCGGAGCGTGTGGCCGAGTCAGTAAAGCTCATGAACGTAAAACATTGTGTGATCACTTCGGTTGACCGCGATGATCTGAAGGACGGAGGTTCCACCATCTGGGCCGAGACCATCAAGGCTGTTCGTAAGATAAGCCCCGGCACCACCATGGAAACCCTCATTCCTGATTTCGCGGGAAAATGGGAGAACCTGCAGCGCATCATCGACGTTCATCCTGATATTGTTTCGCATAACCTCGAAACTGTTCGTCGCCTTACCAAACAAGTTCGCATACAAGCTAAGTACGACCGCAGCCTGGAGGTGATCCGACGCCTTCACGAAGCGGGGCTCAAGACCAAGAGCGGCATTATGCTGGGCCTGGGCGAGACCGAAGCCGAACTGTATCAGGCCATGGACGATCTGCGCAAAGCGGGTTGTGATGTGCTTACCCTTGGCCAGTACCTGCAGCCCACTCCTAAACACTTGCCTGTAGTTGAGTTCATTCATCCCGACCTGTTCGCGAAACACAAATTGGTTGGCCTCGAAAAAGGCTTCCGTTTCGTAGAGAGCGGACCCCTGGTACGCTCTTCGTACCACGCCGAAAAGCACCTGTTCTGAGCCACCGGGCCGTTCCCTGCCCATTCATACCTATCACCCCCCTTTTAAGGCCTTTTATTAAGTTGGAATTCAGTTTCTTAAAATTGATGCATAATTTTGCTCATGTGAGAAAAAAATGTAATTTTTCACCCGGATTCCAAACCCCTATTTAAACCTATACCATGAGATTGAACACTCTACTTTCAGGAGCAGCTTTAACGGTTGCGGCAGGCGTTTTTGTGAGCGCTTCTTTTTTTGTTAATGGCAAACACTATTCACCCCGTTCCGGCAAAGCGGAACTGAGCGGAGAGGCGGAAGAAGCTAACGGCGCTATCGCTTATATGAATAAGCTGCGCAGGAACCCTATCACCGGCGAGATGGACTACCAGGCCATGGCAAAAGCCAAGGAGGAAGTAGCACAGAACCTTGCAGCAGTAGCCTTCATGAAGAAGAACAATGGCTCGGTGCAGAGTGCTACCCTTAACTGGAAAGAGATCGGCCCCAGCAACGTAGGCGGAAGGACCCGTGCGATACTTATCGATAAGAACAACCCCAATAAAATATACGCTGGCGGCGTGGCCGGCGGCCTTTGGATATCTAACGACAAAGCGGCTACCTGGACCAAGTGGAGCGGCAGCGACCAGCTCGCTAACATGTGTATAGCCTCTATCTGCCAGGCTTCGAATGGTGATATTTACTTCGGTACCGGTGAAGGTGACTATTACCTTTTCGGCACAGGAGCTGGCGGCTTGATCGGTGGCGGCGTTTGGAAATCTACCGATGGCGGTAACACTTTTAACCAGCTTACCTCCACCATTCCTACACCTAACAGTACCAGCGGTCCCTGGGTGGCGGTGAACAGCATTAAAACAGACCCTAACAATTCCAACCGTGTGTACGCTGCTACTAACTGGGGGCTTCGTTCCTCCGATGACGGCGGTACTACCTGGAACTTTCCCATTAAGCTTATTAATGGCAACGACAATACCCAAAACACAACGGATGTAGAAGTAGGATCTGACGGTGTTGTGTTTGCCGCGGTAAACTCTAAATGCTATAAGTCCCTCACCGGAAACGTTTCCAGCTTCACCAATATTTCTACCGGTGGTACGAATAACCTTCCCAGCAATGCCAGCGGAAGGCTGGAACTTGCCATTTCTCCTACCGACCCTAATTACGTTTACGCAACTGCCACTGCCACCCAGCAGCTTTCTGGTGTGTACCAGTCGGTTGACAAAGGCGCTACCTGGAAACTTATTGGTCCCGGGGGCAGCAGCCAGTTCGCTCCTTTTGGTGCTAACGGACAAGCCGATTATGACAACGCGCTTTCAGTAGACCCTTCCAACAAAGGCCGTGTGATACTGGGTGGTGTGGAGCTCTGGAGCTGGAAACAAAATACCGCGACCTCTTACGGACAAGGCCAGTGGAACCAGATCGCTACCGAGTTTGGTTTCTCAGGCATTCAGTACTATGTACACTCCGATAAGCATACCATCGTATTCGACAACACCAACCCCAACATCTGTTACATAGGCTGCGATGGCGGTATATTCCGCTCGCTTGACATGGGCAACGCAGGGCCTACTTACGCGGCTTCTAACCACGGCTATAATGTGACCCAGGCGTATGGTGTTGCCTTTGAACCCAACAACACATCCCCCAACGGGAATGGTGTTATACTCGGCACACAGGATAACGGTACCCAGTACATCAACGGCTATCCTAACGGAAGCAACCCCTACTGGGCTAACCAGATCAACGGCGGCGACGGCGGCGAAGTGGAAATTTCACAGCTGAACCCCAACGCCTTCTTCTCTACTATCTATTATGGAACACTTGAGCGTTCTTCTAACAAAGGAGGCAGCTCTTCTTCTTTCTATTCCAGTAAGATCAACAAGCTGTATCCCACACTGGGCCAGATCGGCTTTGGGGCTTCTTTCGTAACCCCCATTGGTTTGTACGAGAGTGCCAACTCACTTAACAGCTGCGACTCGGTAATGTGGATCGCTGACCAAAACTACGCGCAAAGCACCGTGGTAGGTGTACAAAGCGCCACCAATAACCAGTGGTTCGGCTACACACTTCCGCAGGCAGTGAACCAGGGCGATACGCTTACTATACAGGATCGCGTGGTGTCGAGGATCGTAGTAGGCTTCAGCGGTGGTAACGGTGTGTGGATGACCAAGAAGGCCATCGACTTCTCCGCTTCTCCTGTTTGGCTGAGGATCGCCGGCAGCAACACCGCGGGCCACCAGGTTTCTGGTACTGTTGAATCGTTCGCATGGTCGGCCGATGGCGACATTCTTTACTTCGGAACTGACAACGGAACCCTTTACCGCCTTAAGAACATGGCAAGCGCTGTGGATTCACTTAGCGGCGATATCGGCGACAATACAACCGCCAACAACCAGTGTGTTATCCAGCAGGCCATGATCAAATCGTTTGGCGGCGGCAGGTATGTGACCGGTATTTCCGTTGATCCCACCAACCCCGACAACGTAGCGGTGACGATCGCCAACTACGGGCAGCTTGATTTCATTTATTATTCTACCAACGCTACACAAGCTTCTCCTACGTTCGTTACCAAGCAAGGCACGAGCGGCACCAAGCTGCCTGCCATGCCTGCCTATGGCGTTATCATCGAGAAGAGCAATCCCAAGCGTGTGATCGTCGCTACAGAGTGGGGCATCTATAAAACAGAAGACATTACACAGCCTGTAACCACTATCGTGTGGACGCAGGAGAACGCGAACGGCATGGCCAACGCGGCTACCTTCGCGCTCCGTCAGCAGCGCCTCGAGCCCTGGCATACAGTAACTTTTGGCAGTGTTACCAGCAGCGTTACCAATTCAGGAAGGATCTACGCAGGCACACATGGCCGCGGCGTTTTCACATGCGACAACTATTACACTCCCGCTTCGCTCACTTCAGTGAAGAACATCAACATAGCGAAAGCCGCAGGGCTTCAGCTGTTCCCCAATCCCTCTTCGGGACGTGGAACCGCTAATTTCTACCTCGAGAAGAGCGGCGATGTGACCCTGAGCATTTATGACCTTAACGGCAAGATCGTGAAGACCATTAACTACAACGACATGGTCTCCGGCATCGCCAAAGCTGATTTCGACGCCTCTGAACTGGGCGCCGGCACTTACCTCATTAGCGTAGATGCTAACGGCACCCGTTCCGTATCGCGCTTTGTGATCGTAAAATAACAGCATACACCTGTCAGAAAGGGCATTCCCAGCGGGATGCCCTTTTTTGTTTTTGGGGCTTGCGTTTCACAAAAAATCCGTACTTTTTCATCCTCCAAAATAAGCCCTAAGCCTATGAAACTAAAAACTATCCTATCCAGCACAGCTATCCTCGCCGCAATTATCGCCTGTGGCTTTATCTCCGCCGACC
>JANWJV010000112.1 GCA_025451785.1 Bacteroidia bacterium
AGGCAAAGAATGGAGATGGCGGCCAGGAGCGATCCCAGGAAAATATAGTAATTGCAGCCGTTAACGAAGATCATTGCCAGTCCAACGGCGCTCAGGGCACCTGAGGCAAGTTCAAGCAAGGTGATGGTTAATAATAGCAGGGGAACCATGCCTTTTAAAGGTGAATTGGCAAAGTGTCCTGTTAAGAACTCCAGGTTTCCTTTGCGATCGACGATCTTATCGAGGCTCGACTGAAGAAAGGTAACCGCGAGGAAAGCCGCCACCAGCGCCTGTATGGTTAGGTGCCCGCAGCCGGAACCACAGCCGCCCGAAGTACAATTTTCATAGAGGGAAAGAGTATCGGGAATGGATTGAAGGAGTATTAACAAATTCATGTTTAAAAGTTAATGATAAGTATTGCCGGGCGCGCTGATGAATATCCGTACTTTTAATCGCGATAAATTTAGGAAAAATAGCGTGAAGGTTACGTATTACGGTCATTCTTGTTTTGGGGTGGAGATAAAAGGGAAGCATTTGTTGTTCGATCCCTTCATCACTTACAACGAACAAGCCAAAGCGATCGATGTGAAGAAGGTGAAGGCGGATTACATGCTTATTTCTCATGGACATGAAGACCATATTGCTGACGCGGTGACCATAGCTAAAAATACAGGCGCAAAGGTGATCTCCAGCTGGGAGATCGTTAACTGGCTGAAAGGGCAGGGGGTAGAGAACGGGCACCCGATGAACATCGGGGGCAAGATAAAGCTCGACTTCGGCGATATAAAATGCGTTACAGCCCAGCATTCCAGTAGCTTTCCTGACGGAAGCTACGCCGGCAATCCCATGGGTTTTGTGGTGGAATCAACAGACGGAAACTTTTATTATGCCGGCGATACGGCCCTTACCTACGATATGAAGCTGATCGGCGAGTACCGCAAGATCAATTTTGCCTTCCTGCCCATTGGCGATAACTTTACGATGGGGGTGGAGAACGCGATGATCGCCAGCGATTTTATAAATTGCCGACGCATTATCGGGATGCATTACAATACTTTCGGGTATATCAAGATCGATACGAAGGAAGCAGTGGATAAATTTCAGAAGTCGGGCCGTGAGCTAATGCTCTTTGGTATCGGTGAAACAAGAACAATGAATTAATCTAAATACAGAAAGAAATGGGAAAAATTATCGCGATCGCGAACCAGAAAGGCGGAGTAGGCAAGACCACTACAGCTATTAACCTGGCAGCCAGCCTGGCAGTACTAGAACATAAAACACTTTTGGTGGATGCCGATCCCCAGGCCAACTCCACTTCTGGCGTAGGTTTTGACCCAAAGAACATAAAGACCAGTATTTACGAATGCATTATCGATGGTGTGGAACCCCGCGATATCATTCTCAATACCCAAACCCCTAACCTGGACCTGCTGCCAGCGCACATCGACCTGGTAGGAGCGGAGATCGAGATGATCAACCTGCCCAACAGGGAGAAAATGATGAAGTTGGCCATTGGCAAGATAAAGGACGATTACGATTTCATTATCGTGGATTGTTCTCCGTCATTGGGCCTCGTGACCGTTAACTCGCTCACCGCCGCTGACTCGGTGATCATTCCCGTGCAGTGCGAGTATTTTGCCCTTGAAGGACTGGGAAAGCTTCTTAATACGATCAAGATCGTACAGAACAGGCTGAACCCTGAGCTGCAGATAGAAGGCATCCTGCTTACCATGTACGATATCCGCCTGCGCCTCAGCAACCAGGTGGTGGAAGAGGTGAAGACCCACTTCCAGCAAATGGTGTTCGATACTATTATCCAGCGCAATACCAAGTTAGGGGAGGCGCCCAGTTTCGGGGAGACCATCATTATGCACGATGCCAGCAGCAAAGGTTCGGTGAACTATCTGAACCTGGCCCGTGAGATCCTGCAGAAGAACGAGCTTACCCGCCTCAACGAAGCGGAAAAGATCATTAATATCACCGAGGAGGATAATGCGTAGGAGTTCAGCTTCTATTTTGTAAATTCGCTTCCTGTTTAATTTTTCTATTTTTTATCCATGAGCAATAAGAGAACCGCCCTTGGAAAGGGCCTCGGCGCCCTTCTTGAGAACGCCAGTACCGACATCACCAGCCGTTACGAAGGAGAAGGAAAAGAAGTAGTGGTAGGCTCCGTGGCCAACCTTCCCATTGGTAATATTACCGCCAACCCCTTTCAGCCTCGCAGTAATTTCGAAAAAGAAGCGTTGCTGGAGCTCGCGGCCTCCATTAAGGAGCACGGTATCATTCAGCCTGTTACCGTCCGTAAGATGGGCTATGATCAATACCAGCTTATTTCCGGTGAGCGCAGGTTTCGTGCTTCGCAAATAGCCGGATTGGTACATATTCCCGCCTACGTACGCGTGGCCAATGACCAGGCCATGCTTGAGATGGCGTTGGTAGAAAATCTCCAGCGCGAGAACCTCGATGCCATAGAAGTGGCTATCAGCTTCAAACGTTTGCTCGAAGAATGTAAGCTCACACAGGAGAGCCTCAGCCAAAAGGTAAGCAAGCAGCGTTCTACCGTTGCCAATTACCTGCGCCTGCTGAAGCTGCCTGCTGAAATTCAGCTCGGCATCCGTGAAAGCAAAATATCCATGGGCCATGCCCGTGCCATCGTGAATATTGACAAGCCCGAAGTGCAGATGGAGATCTATACCCGTATTGTGAGCGAAGGACTTTCAGTAAGAGAAGTGGAAGACATTACCCGCTGGCAGAACAAAAAGCCGGAGAAGCAAGGCAAAACAAGAGAAGGCCGTGAACCCTCGGAGGAACACCGTAAGATAGCGGAGAACATGAAGAAGAAGACCGGCAAAAAGGTGCTCATTCAGCAAGGTCCCAACGGTAGGGGAAGGCTGGTCATTCCTTTTGATTCTGATGCCGACCTGAAAAAAATACTGCGCTTCTTTGATCTTTAACATTTATAACCTTTCAACAGGAAGGTTATTCCGCTTGGCCGGGATAACCTTTTTGCTTTTATCAGCCTTATCGGTTACAGCGCAAAAAGCGGATACGGCAGTGGCAAAGGGATCCACCCATTCGCCTAAAAAGGCGGCTATCATGTCGGCCTGTTTGCCCGGACTTGGACAGGTGTATAACCGGAAATATTGGAAAGTACCAGTGCTGTATGCCGGAGCAGGCGGCATTGGTTACGCCTTTGTTTATAACCAAACCCGTTTTGTAAAGTATCGTGATGCTTACGGTTTGAGGGTAGACAATGATGCCTCCACCGTGGACGAGTATGTGGGGCTTTATACCGACAACGACCTATTAGAGCTGAAGAACTACTACCATCGTTACCGCGACCTTACCGTGGTGGGGGGTGTGTTGCTGTATACCCTCCAGATCATTGATGCGGCGGTTGACGCACATTTATTTAATTTTAACGTTGACGAGGGCTTAAGCTTTAACGCTTCTCCCTGGATCTACAAGGACGCGACAGCAGGAACAGTTAGCGGCCTTAGCTTTAAATTAAACTTCTGAATATGAACATCGCATTATTGGGGTACGGTAAAATGGGGAAGGAGATAGAGCAAGTGGCTCTCTCGAGAAAACACAACATAGCGCTGAAAGTTGACGAGCATAACGCGAACTCCTATACAGTGGCCGAACTGAAGAAGGCCGATGTGGCCATTGAGTTCAGTACCCCTCACAGCGCTTTCGGTAATATTATGAAATGCTTTGAGGCGGGTGTTCCCGTGGTGGTAGGCACCACCGGCTGGATCGACAAGATGGAGGAAGTAAAAAAGGCCTGCGCCGAGAAGAAGCAGGGTTTCTTTTACGCTTCCAACTACAGTGTTGGTGTAAATATCTTCTTTAAACTCAACGAGTACCTTGCGAAGATCATGAACTCTTATGGAGATTACAGTATAGGGGTAGAGGAGATACACCACGTACATAAACTTGACGCGCCCAGCGGAACGGCTATAAGTATCGCTAAAGGTATTATTGATAATATAGACCGGAAAGACATCTGGGTAAACCATAAGACCGAAAAGCAGCAGGAGCTGGAGATCATTTCATTGCGCACCGATGAAGTGCCCGGCACGCATACAGTGAGCTATAGTTCAGGTGTTGACAATATCGCTATCTCTCACGTAGCGCATAACCGTAAGGGTTTTGCGCTGGGGGCAGTGCTGGCGGCCGAGTTTATGAAAGGCAAAACAGGGGTGTACGGCATGAACGAACTGCTTGCTCTTTAACAAAAATTAACAAGGCTTAAATAACAAATAATCAGACATTTGTGCGTTAACTAGTACATGGAAGCTCAATACATCATCCTTCTCCTTTTTTATCTTCTTATTTGCCTCGGGCTTTTTAAGTTGTTTCCCAAAGCCGGTGAGGCCGGCTGGAAAGCCTGGGTTCCCTTCTACAATGCCGTTGTTTGGCTGAAGATCATCCAGCGGCCCTGGTGGTGGGTGTTCCTGCTCATTGTGCCGGGAGTGAACTTCCTCATGGTGATCATCATGTCCGTGCAGCTTTCAAAGGCTTATGGAAAACGCAAGCCCTGGGACCTGCGCATTGCGGGCGCAGCGCCCATGTTCTATATCGCTTATATTGGTTTCGACGCGAAACTGGTCCATACCGGTATGCCCGATGCCAGCAAACAGCCAAGGTCGGCGGCCAGGGAATGGACCGACGCTATCCTATTCGCGGTGATCGCCGCCACGGTGATCCGCACCTTCTTTATCGAAGCATTCACCATTCCTACTTCTTCATTGGAGAAATCGCTTATGGTAGGCGACTATCTCTTCGTAAGTAAAATGAGCTACGGGGCCAAGATCCCTAATACCCCTTTGTCGTTCCCCTTCGCGCATCATACACTGCCTTTTACCACAAGTACTAAATCGTATCTCGAATGGATCAAGCTCCCGTATCTGCGCATTCCCGGATGGGGCAGTGTGAAGAACGACGACATTGTGGTGTTCAACTATCCCGATGGTGATACGGTGGCACTCAAGTTCCAGAACCAGAGCTATTACCAGATCTGCCGCAGCAATGGTCATAAAAGCCTTTACAATCGTCCAAACGTGCAGATACCTGTTGGCTATAAGAACGGTGAGATCATTTATGACAATATTGGAGAGGTGGTGGCACGCCCGGTGGATAAGCGCGAGAACTATATCAAGCGCTGTGTGGCCATTCCCGGCGATGAATTGAAGATCGTTGACAGGAAGGTGTTCATTAATGGTAAAGAATCTTTCGTAGCTCCCAAAATGCAATATTCTTATGTAGTAAGGACCAAGGGATTGGTATTCAGCAGGAAATTGATAAACGAGCTTGATATAACGGAAGAAAACGATAGAGGAAAAGAACCCATTTCCCTGGGAGATGGTGCTTTCGAGGTAACCCTTTCTTACGAGAGCCTTGAGCTGCTGAAAAAGAACCCGAATGTAACTTCGATCACCGAACTCCTGGATTCTGCGGGCAGATACGTTCCTTCCATTTTCCCTCATAGCCCTGCCTATCCCTGGAACAAAGACAATTTTGGTCCATTGGTAATACCTAAAAAAGGCGTGACAGTTCAGCTTGATCCTGGTAATATTGTTCTCTATGATCGTATCATCGATGTATATGAAGGAAACGACCTGAAAGTAGTGGACGGAAAGATCATGATCAACGGCCAGGAAGCGAGCAGCTACACCTTTAAGATGGACTACTACTTCATGATGGGTGATAACCGCCATAATTCCGCCGACTCGCGCTTTTGGGGTTTTGTTCCCGAAGATCATATTGTAGGCAAGGCGGTGTTCATCTGGATGTCGATGAAGGATTTTGAGCACAATGGGGAGAACGGCAGGTTCAGGATCAGTAAGTTGTTCAGCAGCGACAGCAAGATGCGCTGGAGCCGGTTCTTCACTTTTGTTAGCGATAAAGGCGAGATATCAAATTCTTACCTACTTCCGTTCCTTATTACCGTAGGCGGCATATCTTTGTTCTTCTATGTCCGCAACAAACGCCGGAGAAAACCTGCCGGAAAATAGCGAAAGCAAACCTTTGAAGAAGCGATCCACTCTACGTGAATGGATCAACGCGGTATTGTTCGCGCTGATCACTGTGATCCTTATCAGGCTTCTGTTCTTCGAAGCCTTTACGATCCCTACCACTTCTATGGAGAAATCGATGCTTGCTGGCGATTTCATTGTGGTGAGCAAGCTCAATTACGGCCCCCGCATGCCCAATACGCCCATCTCGTTTCCTTTCTCGCACCAAACAATGCCCTTTACTACCGATGTTCCTTCGTATGTTGAATGGTTAAAACTTCCTTACTGCCGTTTTTGGGGATACTCCAGCGTAAAGCGTGGCGACGTAGTTGTGTTCAATTATCCCATGGAAAGCGAGCGACCCGTTGATCAACGCACGCATTATGTGAAACGCTGCGTGGCCATTGCCGGCGATACCTTTGAGATACGCGGAAGGGTGGTGTATATCAATGGTATTGCGGAACAGGTTCCGGCCGGGCTCCAGTTCGAATACCACGTGAAAACAACTACAAAGGATACGATCTCTAGAGATACCCTTAATGCTTATGGATGTACCGAAGGCGGGCCTGTATCGGCAAGCGGTGATTACATACTTACGCTTACGCCCGAAATTGCTGATAAATTAAAACGACACAAGGAGATAGAGGAAGTGGAAGCAATGGTGCTGGAGAAAGGCCATTACCAGGATTTCCTGTTCCCTCAAAACCCAAAGTTCCCCTGGAACCGCGACTTCTATGGCCCATTGGTGATCCCTAAGGCAGGCGACAGCGTAAAGCTGAGCCTCGATACCCTTGCTTTGTACCGGAGGATCATTGTTGATTATGAGCAGAACGACCTGGAGATCCATTACGATACGATATTCATCAATGGCAAACAAGCTGACTATTACAAGTTCAAAATGAACTATTATTTCATGATGGGCGATAACCGTCACAATTCAGCCGACTCACGCTTTTGGGGTTTCGTGCCCGAAGACCATATTGTGGGCAAGGCCTCCCTCATTATCTTTTCCTATAATAAGGAGTTGAGCTTTCCCGGTAATATCCGTTGGAGCAGGTGTTTCACATGGGTGAGGTAAACAGCGTCCTGCTTCCAAGCTCTTACCTGCCGCCGGTAAGTTATTTCAGTGCGATGCTGAAGTACAAGGAAGTTAAGATCGAACATTACGAGCATTTTGAACGCCAAACCCTTCGCAGCCGTTGCGAGATATACGGTGCCAATGGAAGGCTGAACCTAAGTGTTCCCTTGCGCAAACGCGGCGAGCGTACCATCACTAAAGACATTCGCATTGCTTATGACAACGACTGGCGAACCCTGCACTGGCGTTCCATGCAGTCGGCCTACAGGCGCTCTCCTTATTTTGAATTCTATGAAGATGACTTCGTGGGTTTTTACGAAGGGGAAAAGTTCGAGTTCCTGGTGGACCTTAACGAAGCGCTGCTGAATAAGATCAATGAGCTTTCCGGTATCGATGTTCCGATCTCAAAAACCACTTCCTACGAGAAAGATCCGGAAAATACTATCGATCTAAGAAATGAGGCTCAGCATCCATCAATCATCAATCATCAATCCTTCGACAAGCTCAGGACAGGCTCATCAACCATCTATTACCAGGTCTTCGGAACCAAATTCGGCTTCCTTCCCAACCTCAGTATCATCGACCTGCTTTTCAATGAAGGTGGTAAAAGGGGCTTGGAATACCTGAAAGCGCCTGATTCTTTTCTGTGAGTCGTTAATGCTTTAATGTAAGAGGCAGGGATCCATTGTACGCGACAGAAAACTGATGGTAAGCTGTCAACGTTTCATTGTACGCGGCAGAGAATTGAATGTAAGCTGCCATTATTTCCGTGTAAGGCGTTGGATATTTGTTGTTAATTGTGTGGGATCGATCGTAAGAAGACAAAGATCAGGCGGCAATGGCCTGTTCCAACGCTTCCAGTAGTTTTACCATGGCGAAGGTGTCCATTTTGCAATAGGAGAGTAGCGCTTCGCGGGTTTCCTGGATCTTGAACATATCGCTTTCTGTTTGCAGGCGCTCGAAAGCGGCCATAGCAAACCTTCCGCTGCCGATGTTCAATTGGTTATAGCTTAGCTCCGGCACCAGGGCAGGCAATACGTTCTTGATAGAGTAAGAGCCTTTCATCCTTGGGTGATAATACATCTTCTCCTCAAAAGGTTTCATCAGGTCCTTGATGCGTGCGATACGCTGATCGACTGCTGTTCCATGCTCCGGGAATTCTTTTTTTAGCGTGTTCATCACACTGCGTTCGAACACGGCGTTGTATACCAATATATCTCCTTCTCCTTCTGTATCGCGCAATAGGTTGGTAAGGAATTCTTTCCGTGGATCAGCGCCCGCCTCGGCAAGGAATTGCAAATGCACAGGCCGTTCACCCGGTTTCTGCAGCGAATGAAGGGAATACTGAAATGGGATGTGTTGGTAGGCCTTGGTATCCTGGTACACCGGAACGGCCGGCATATAGGTTTCGAAATCCAGGCAGAGCAAGGGATAGCGCAGCGAACTTACGAAGGCTTCGAGCTCTTTACCCTGTATATATACTTTTTCTCCGTTGATGGTACGTTCAAGTTCTTTGTCGGGTGCTGGCAGGTCGTAAATACTTTTGATGCCCTGGTGGTATAATTCGAACTGCTTCTTGCGGTTCATGCCGCCCATCTCAAAAATGGAATCCTCCGGAATGCCTTTCCAGCAATGCCCCATGAAATCGCAGTTGTAGGGATAAAAGCATTGCTCGCCGATCTCCACCTGGGGAACCCCTGCACCGGCCAGTACGCCTTTCAGTTCTTCTATCTTCTTCTCTATCATCTCCCTGTTCTTCTCCGCCTCTTCTTTTACCGAGTTAATGGCGAATAGCTTTTGCGGCTCCAGTGCGCCCTTGCGGATGTACTGGTTATTGATGTTCACAATGGAGATGTCTTGCAGGGCAATGCCTGCTCCCCCGATCACATAGTATTGAATAGAGGCATCCATGATGTAAGTGGAGGAGACCTTGGTGGCGCTCTTTACTTCATAGCCGTACCATTTTCCTTCTCTCTTCGCAAGGATATCAATGATGGCCAGTACATCGTTGTGGATAAAGGCTGCCTCGTAAATGGTTTCCGTTCCGGCGGCCAGCAGTTCACCGGTGTGCTGCGCGTGCGCGGCGAGGTTCATCCTTCCCGGGGGGGTAGCATCTGTACCGCTGGGGAACAATTGCCTGGCAAGCAGCCCGATATCGGAACCGCGTGAAAAAAGCGCCTTCTGTTCTTCAGAAAGCGCGTCGCGTAACTTTATAAAGTTCTTGTAGAGGTACAGGGACTTGTGGCATTGAAGCCCCCGCATAAAAGTGGACTTGCTCAGCACATTTAGTTGCTCTTCGGAGCTTCTTTCACGCCGGCCTTGAAATTCTCGGTCACCGTTTCTTCGCCCTTCTCATTATACCATAACCACTTGCCGTCCTTCACTCCGTCCTTGTATCTTCCTTCGTAGTTCTTTTGTCCATTCTCAAAATAGCCTGTCCAGGTGCCGGTCTTGAGCATTCCCTTAAGCATGCCACCTTCACTTTGCTTTTTGCCGGTGGGATAAAAATATACCGCAAGACCCGTTTCAAAGTCGATCTCGGAGCTCACCTTCCCGTCAAGATACCAGGTCTTCCATACGCCGATCTCCTTGCCCATCTTATAGTTCTCTTCGCCGCTGGGCTTGCCGCTGTCATACCAATACAGCCATTTTCCGTCTTTGAGAGAGTTCGCCATCTTCATGGCGATCTCTTCCTTGCTTTCTGTCTTGGAGAACTCGGTGGCGCCATACAAAGTGCCCTCGCATTTTTTCTTGCCATTGTCCCAGTTTTCGGTATAGAGCTTTTGTGAATAAGCACTTCCGGCCAGGAAAGCGAGTGTAAGGGAGAAAAGTAGTTTTTTCATTGGTGATCGGTGGTTTTGATAATTACAAACTTAGCCAATAGTTCCCGAAAATCAAATATAATTTTAACTTTGTATAAACACCCTCCCATGAGAAGGAGATTTACGCCTTCCATACGACATTCCCTTTGTTCACTGGTGCTTATCCTGAGCGGGACTTTAGCTTTGGCACAACCTGTTGCTGATGCCGGTCCTGATAAGAAGATCTGCCCCGGTGGTTCCACCGGTATCGGCGGAAGCCCCACGGCCAGCGGAGGAGTGCAGCCTTATACCTATTCCTGGACACCGCCTTTTTTTCTTAGCAGCACCACCATTTCAAACCCGGTGGCCAATCCTACCGTTACCACAACGTATTATGTTACCGTAACCGACGCTAATGGCGATCCTTCTACGGATAGCATGGTGGTATCCATAGACTCCATCGCCTATTTTGGCGCGGGAAAGGATACCAGCATTTGCATAGGCGGATCAGTGCAGATCGGTGATCCTGATAATAAGATAGCGAGCAATACTACGTATGCCTGGGCCCCGGGAGGTTCTCTCAACAGCACCACCGTGCCCAAGCCCATTGCGTCGCCAACCGTTACCACCACCTATACGCTCGTTATCACCAGCCAGGGTTGTACCCCCAAGATCAGCTATGTGAAAGTCACCGTGTTTCCACTTCCATTGATCGACGCGGGACCTGATGTGACCATTACCGAAGGCCAGTCCACTACGCTGCATGCCACCGGCAGCTGCACCAACTTTCTATGGACCCCTACCAACAATTTGCTTTTTTTCAATACCGCCGATCCCGAAGCCTCGCCTTTGATAACCACCAAGTATTACGTGTTTGCCAGCGATGCTAACAAAGGCTGCTGGGTGTTTGATTCGGTTACCGTTACGGTGATCCCCGATGACCAGCCTGCGTTCTATAATACATTTACGCCCAACCACGACCAGGACAATGATTTTTGGGTGATCGGCAACCTGGATAAATTTCCTGACAATAAGCTGGAGATATATAACCGCGATGGCAAACTGATATTCACCGCTAATCGCTATGTAAACCAGTGGGACGGTAAGAATGGTGGCGATGAGCTTCCTGCCGCTACCTATTACTATATTTTTTATCCCGCTAAGGGCAAGGAGGCTTATACGGGCTCGGTTACCATCATAAGATAAGTACATGAAGAGGTTTTGCGCTATAATATTACTTTTTACCTTCTGTGTTTCAGAGGCGCAGCAGCTTCCGTACTTCACGCAGTTCACCTCCCATAGTTTCGCGCTCAACCCAGCCTGTACTGGCACCAAGCGTTTGCTCGATGTAAGGACAAGTTTCAGGGCGCAGTGGGTGGGATTTGAAGGAGCTCCCCTGACACAGTGCATTGGTGTGAACTCGAAGCTGGTAAAAGGAAGGCTGGGTGTTGGAGGCATCGTGGAGATGGATGAGACAGGACCTACCAAACGCGCGAGCTATACCGGCGCGGCCGCGTTCCACATTAAGTTCCCTGATATGAAGCTGAGCATGGGTATTGGTTTCTCGCTGATCAAATACACCATTGATGGTTCCAAGATAAGTATCCGCAGCACCCGCGACGCGGCGGTGGACCAGGCCGTGAGCGATTTCGACTGGGCCAAGAATGCTTCGGCAGGGGTGTTCCTGCACAACGACCGCTTTCATTTCGGTATCAGCGTTCTCAATATGATCGAGACCACTGAGAAGTTCTATCTCGACAATACTGAGAAGGAAGCGCAGGTAGGCCTTAAGCCGCATTTCTACATTAACCTTGGATACAATTATCATGTGGTGCCCAAATTCGTTTGGAGGAACGCGGCGCAGCTCAAATACGGCAGCGGGGTACCTATGGTAGTGGATTATAAGGTGAATATGTATTACGATGAAAAGTTCTTCGTAGGTGGTTCTATTCGTTTAAAAGATGCCATCGCGCTGGAAGCGGGCCTCGTGATCCAGGAAGACTTCCAGGTATGTTATTCTTACGATATAATTGTTTCGCCCTTGCGCAAATACAACAGCGGCTCGCATGAGATCATGCTGGTGTGGAGCACCGACTTCAGCCACAACAAGGGCAAGAACCGTTTTAAAGAGTTCCAGCGACAGAAATACGGATATATGTTTTAATTTTGAAAACCATGAAAAAAACTTTCCTCCTCGCATTTGTATTTGTTGCCTGTACCGCCGCTGCCCAGGTGCAGTTCGGTTTCAAGGCAGGGCTTAACGTGGCGAAGGTCACTAATGTGGCCCTCGATGTAAGCTCCTCTTCAGGAAACACCATCACCCACACTGTGGGATTTAAAATGGGCCCTCACGGCGGTGTTTACTTTGTTATCCCCATTAACGATAATTTCTATTTCCAGCCGGAGCTTATGTATTCCATGAAAGGCTATAAATACCAGTACAAACAGGAGAGCGTGAACTACCTTAACAGCATCGACCTCGATGTGAGCCTGGGTTATATAGAAGTACCACTTAACTTCAAATACAAATTGGCCGATGCTTTTGGCATTACGGGTGGTCCTTATTTCGGGATCATTTCGTCGGTGAAGTCTAAATCAAAATCGACACTTACAGTTGGTGGGAAAACCACAAATACTGAAGGCGATGACAACGATAAGACAGGTACCAGTTCTTTCGACCTGGGCGCTAACCTGGGAGTATCGATCGAAACGTCACCCGGCTTTTTGTTCGGCGCGCGCTATGCTCTTGGCCTCAAGACCATTGATGGTAATGCCGAAAGTGGTGATCCCAAGAACCTTAATTCAGTGATACAGGTGTTTGCCGGCTTTACCATTGGCGGTAATGGCGGAGGCGGTAAAGGACACAAAGGGGGAGGAAGAAGAAGATAATTTTTGATCTTTGATTGTTGATTGAAAGCATAAATCAACAATCATCATTCAACAATTCTATAACGAGTAGCTGCCTCCTTGCGGTAGCAGGAGTTAAAGTGCCACCACTCGGTTTGGATATTAAAGAAGCCGGCCTTCTCCATCACATCTCTCAGTAATTTCCTGTTATTGGTTTGCGCGTGAGTAAGTTTTCCCTCGCCGATCATCTGCTCTTCTTTTTCAGGATGCGCCAGTTCCCCGAAATAGTCATAGGGCGTTCCCATATCAAGGGCAATGCCCAGTTCATCAATAATACTTATGTCGACCGCCGCGCCGTAATTGTGCAGTGAGCCGTATTTGGGATTGCTCAGGTATTTCGCCTTTTCGGCGGCGGGTATCTTTATGGTGTCCCACATTTTGTACTGTATGCTGCGCGGCCTTACCGCGTCGTAGATCACCAGGTTGTAAAAGGGGTATTGTTTCTTAAGGAACTGCTGGGCCTTTACCAGTTTCTCCGCCACATCCCGCTGAAGGAAAGCCTCGTCAAGTTCACCATACACATCCAGTCCCAGGAAATTATCGGTAGTGGAATATTTCAGGTCTACTTTAATGCTGGGGTCGAGCCAGCGGATATTCACAAGGCCTGAATCGATGAAGCGCTGTTCCATAGGGCTGATGCCTATCTCGTGCGGGTCAACATTCACTTTGCTGGTATTGATCTTTACAGGGTCAAAAGTTTCGCTCGACGAGAGAATAGGAGGAAGGGCGGTAAAGCCTTCGCTCCTCTTCATGTTATAGAGGTATACCAATTCCAGCATGAAGAAGAGGGCCAGGTAAAAGGCAAAGTCAAAATGCAGGCGGTTCTTGTCCCAGTTCCAGTTCATTTCACAGCGATCACCGAGATCTCTACATGCACGCCCTTAGGAAGCGCCGCCGCCTGAACAGTTTCCCTCGCGGGCGGGTTCTCTTTAAAATAGTTTCCGTACACTTCGTTTACGGTCTTAAAATTACCGAGGTCTTTGAGATAAATGGTCGACTTTACCACGTTGCCGAAGTTCATCTTCGCCGCTTCGAGCACCGACGAAATATTTTGCATCACCAGCTTGGTTTCGGCTTCTATGGAACTGGTGTCGAGCTTTCCGCTTGCCGGTTCAATGGCTATCTGCCCGGAAACGAACAGGGTGTTTCCGGTAAGGATCGCCTGGCTGTAAGGACCGATGGGTTTCGGCGCTTTTTCGGTATAGATCACCGTATGATTGTATCCTGGCGTTGTGCCGCTGAAAAAATTGAGTAGCAGCAGCGCGCCGACGGCGGCAACAGCAAAGAAACTGAAGAAAGCGCCTTTCATATTACTTCCTTACGGGAGGCTCCATAGCGGCGATCTCCTCGATGCCTGTTACCAGGCGGTCGATCTCCTTCATGGAAGTGTACACGCTTGGCGTTACCCGCACACCGTTGATCTTCTCATACTCGATAGCCACAGTGTGGATCTTGTGCTTTTCAAAAAGCTTGCTGTCTATCTCGCTGCCTTTCCATCCTTCGATGCTGAAGTTGGCCAGCGCGCAGGAGTACTGGGGCAGGAGCGAGGTGTTCAGCTTGACCCTCGGGTTCTTGGTCACCTTTTGCGCCCAGAAGTTCTTAAGGTAGCGAAGGCGCTCTTCCTTACGTTTGCTTCCAATGGCGTTGTGAAAGTCGATGGCATTGCCAATGGCCATCTCCGAAGCGAAGGAACGGGTACCCAGGCTTTCGAACTTGCGTATATCATCGCCTGCGGGCTTGTCGTTAGATAACAGGGCCCATACATTCTTGATCTTGTCCTTCTTGATATACATCATGCCACTTCCGAAAGGAGCGCAAAGCCATTTATGTAACGACGTCGCATAATAATCGCAATCCAGGTCCGGAATTTTATAGTCGAGGTGCGCGAAGGTATGCGCTCCGTCAACGATCACTTCGCAGCCGCGGTCGTGCGCCAGCTTGGCGATCTTCTTCGCGGGAAGCAATTGCCCGGTCCAGTTGATCATGTGCGTGATGTGCAGGATCTTTGTCTTGTCCGTCATCGCGTTCTTATACAAGTTCAGGATCTCATCGTCGTTCTCGATAGGGAGCTTCATATCGATCCACACCAATTTGATGCCATCGCGCTTCTCCCGCTGCTTCCACGCGTTCATCATATTGGGATAATCATACTTGGTGAGCACCACTTCGTCGCCGGCCTTCAAATTCAGTCCGAAGATGATGGTATTGAGCCCTTCGGTAGAGTTGCGGTTAATGCTCACTTCCTCAGGTGAACAACCTCCCAGGTCGGCAAGTTTAGCGCGCAACGATTCCCTTCCCTGGTCCAGGATCCTCCACATGTAATAGGAGGGCCCCTCGTTACACATTTGATAGTACTTGATGTGCGCGTCCTGCACCACTTTGGGTTGTGGGCTTACCCCGCCATTGTTTAGGTTAATGATGTTGGAGGAAACGGTATAGCTTTCCCTTACCCAGCTCCAAAAATCCTCGTCGCTTGCGGCTTCCAGAGGGGAGAGGCCGCTGATACGGCCCGTTTGCTTTGCCATTTCTTCGGCGAAGGCGGGGCTTAAAAAGCTGGTGAGGCTGAGGCCCCCGGCGATGCCGGCTGCCTGCTTGAAAAAATGTCGTCTTGAGCTCATAGAGGGGGTGGTTTATACCGTTCAAATTTAACCCAATCCCGTCAATGTCCAAAACATTTCATAATTTTGAATATAGCAAGAAACATTTCCTTTGGGGTTTCGTAAAATATCCCCAAAAAACGTAAAGCCATGAAAAAGACTATCCTGACCCTCGTGCTGATGACGGCCTTCGTTTATTCAGCTATGCCCCAAAGCCAGGGGCCTTATAATCCTGGCACGGCCCAAAGCTCCCAGAACGGATGCCTTTCCTGTTTGGGTTCCATTTGGGGAAACCCCAATTATGTAATGGCAAGCGATAACCAAACAGCCTCCACTACCATGGCGGCGGTGAGCAATTGCTTTCAAAGCACTTGCTGGTATTCCCGTGAGCTGCTTTCCACCAACTTCGGTTTCAATGTTCCTACTTCCAATATCAACATTGTAGGTATTAAAGCGGAGATACAGCGCAATGCGTTCTCTGCCAATGTGATCAAAGACACGATCGTGAGGCTTTTGCTCAGCGGGGCTACTATCGGTAACAACCTGGCTTTGGCCAATAAGTGGGGGATCACTAATAATTATTATACCTATGGCGGCGCCACCAATATGTGGGGCACCGCGCTTACTCCCGCTAATGTCAACGATGCCACTTTCGGCGTATCTCTTAAAACAGCCAATACCAGCACCTCCAATCAAAGTGCTTATGTTGACCATGTACGTATGACAGTGTATTACACTACCACCACCGGTATTACCTATTCCGTTAGTTCAGAGAATGGCATTAGCGCCTATTTTAACGATCGTCGCAACCTCACGCTTTCTTATCGACTCGATAAGGATGCGAGCTCGGCCCAGCTCAGCGTGTACAACCTCCTCGGACAGAGCCTGTACTCTAAGAAGTTGGAGGACCTTTCTGCGGGCAGCCATATGGAGGAGTTCGGGACCAGCGCCTTTGAAGCCGGTGTATACGTAGTTCGCCTCAGCACTCCCCAGGGTGAATATACCCGCAAGGTGACGCTTGGTCAATAAGCTTATTTAAACCCGATACCATGAAAAAATTTATCCTTGCTTTCGCCTGCCTGTTTGTTTCTTCTCAGCTAATGGCTCAAAGCCAGGGGCCAAACGATCCTGCCATTGGGGCAGTATCCGCCAGCGGATGCCTGGCTTGTCCCGGCTCCATCTGGAACAACGAGATGGATGTTTGCAAGAGCGATAACAAGCACGCCGACGTAAGCCTGGAGCAAGCGGGTTTCTGTTTCCAAAGCAGCTGTTATTACAGCCGTGGCCTTATCGGGGCCGATTTCGGCTTTTCCATTCCCTTTAACGCCAGCATTACCGGGATCATGGTGGAGATACAGAAGCACGCCGCCAATAAGAATTGCATTGTTGACAAGAACCTGCAGCTTACTGTCTATACGAATGTGACCGGGACCAACCTTGCACTCAGCGGCAACTGGCCCACCATCAATACCTATTTCACTTACGGGGGCTCCGGCAACCTCTGGGGCACTTCGCTTACGGATACCGATATCAACGATCCGAGCTTTGGCGTGTTTTTTCAGGCGGAGAACACCGATGGCAATACTCAAGACTGTTATGTTGACCATATGCGCACGACCATTTATTACACCACCACCACGGGCATCGCTTCTTCACAGAGCTCTGATGGAAGCATGAAAGCCTGGAGCA
>JANWJV010000113.1 GCA_025451785.1 Bacteroidia bacterium
ACATGGCCGATGAAAGTTCTTTCCGCAACGCCATTTACCTGGCGATCGACATCTTCAATAAGAGGAATGAGTTCAAAGGCATCACAGCAAACCCGCTGAAGAGTACGCCGATGAAGAAGGACAGGTAAAAAATTTGATCCTGACCCGCAACTTTTAGGTATCTTGAGCGTTATGTAAGAAAAACCATCGCTCATGAAACTCAAAAACACCCTGTTTTGCCTGCTTTGCGCTGCTGCTACACTGCTGCTGATCCCAACCTGTAAAACGGCCGATAATACAACGGCCTTCATCGACCAGCCTTTCAAGGGTGTGGATGTGCCGCTCAGTGCCCGTCCCGTGGATGCTTCAACCGGGGGCAGTTTGCATTTCGACAACGGTACTAACATCGTAGTGCCCGCTAACGCTTTTGTAGACGAGGAGGGCAAACCTGTGCAGGGTAAAGTAGACCTGCAATATAGGGAATTCCACACCGCCGGCGACATCATCACCAGCGGGATCCCCATGATCTATGACGATGGTAAGGAGAAGATACAGTTCCAATCGGCCGGCATGTTCGAGCTGAATGCCAGCGCCGAAAATGGGAAGCAGGTGAACATAGCTCCTGGTAAAACGCTTACCGTGAATATGGCTTCTTTCCGCAAGGGAGATGATTTCAGTTTTTATTATCTCGACAAGGGGTCAAAGAACTGGAAGACCATGGGCACTGCCGCTGCGACCGAGAACCCCGTGAAAAAAGAAAAGATGGCGAAGCTTATTGTGCTGCCCTCAAAGCCGGCCGAGCCTAAAGAATATGATGGAAAGTCACCGGTGTTCGATCTTGATGTGGACTATGAAAGATATCCTGAACTGGCCGCTTTTGATGGTGTCATATGGCAGTATGCCGGCGATGGTTCCTCAGGCGACCCCTCAAAGGAACCCGGTGTATTCAAAAAGAATTGGACCAGCATAAGCCTGCTTCCCGGCAATGCTGAAACCATGCAGTATACCCTGGTGCTGAAGAACGACAAGAGTTCTTTCAACAGTGTAGTAACACCGGTGCTCAAAGGGAAAAATTACGAAAAGGCACGCAAGCTCTTCCAGTCTAAAATGGCGGCCTACCAGGAGATAGCGCTTGAGCGCCAACAGGAGGAAGCACGGTTGCAAGCCGAAGGCGACCTCATTCGCAGCTTCAATGTTGGGCAGTTCGGTATCTATAACTGGGACAAACAGTATAAAGACGATAATGTTATCCGCCTGGCTGCCAATTTTAAAGTTGACGGTAAGAATACTGATATGAGCAAGATCAACGTATACCTGCTTGCGGGGGATGAGAAAACGGTGATCCGTTATCCCAGCTATGATTGGGAGCGCTTCAGTTTCAACCCCGAGGTGCCGAATAAACTGGTTGCGGTGCTTCCCGGGAATAAGATCGCGGTATTTTCAGACGCGCAGTTCAAGGGCATTGGTACGGGCTTGAGGAACCAGGCCAACCCTGCGTACACTTTCGTGCTCAAGGTGCAGCCTGGTGAGATCGCCTCAGCGAAACAACTTGATCAAACCATCGCTTCTTTCTGATAAAACATTGTGCAGGTATGTGTCGACGGCTCTTCCTGGTCATTTGCCTTCTTTGCTTTGGCCATGCGTTGAAGGCCCAGAAAGACAGTGCCTGTTTCCTGCTTCCGGTAAAGCAGAACAAGAAATGGGGTTTCATTGACGAACGGGGAAGGATAGTCATCCCGCCTTCCTTTGATCATGCCGGCGATTTTAATAATTGCCTGGCTGTTGTTAAGAAGGAGGGGAAGTACGGCATTATCAATACAACAGGCCGCCTGGTAGTACAGCCCTTGTACGACGGCATTAAATTCCTGAACAATTCTCTCATCGCGGTGCGCAACGACAGTCTTTGGGGCATCACTGATTATTCGAATCGTGTGCTCGTGGCGCCAAGATACACTGCCGTAGAGCCTGCAGGATCTGCCTTCGTTGCAGTGTATAACGAGCGTGACCAGGGCCTCCTCGATAGCCTGGGTCAGGAGATCGTTCCCTGCGGCTTCGACACCATTTACCAGGTAAGAAACAAATTTTTTGTTGCGTTTAAAAACGGGAAGTACGGTGCCTGGAACAAACAAGGGAAAATGATATTACCGGCGGAGTATGCGGAGATGGAATTGGAATCCGACAGCTTGCTCTTTTACCGGAAAACAAATCTTTGGGGCTGCTGCCTTACGAATGGAGAAGAACTATTCAAGCCCGAATGGCTGGACTTTCAATTGCTCTGTGATGGCATCGCCAAACTGAAAAATGACAACGGATGGAAACTGTATTCCTTCAAGGAAAAGAAGTTCTGGGACAAGAACTACGACGATTACAATTACCTGGGCGGCTCCTGGCTCACCACCTTGCGCAACGACAGTATCGGGCTTTTCAGTGATCAACTGCAGGAAGTGTTCCCGCCACGGTACGATGAAGTGGAAATCGAAGGAGAGGGTCTTTTCAGGATCAGGCGAGACCAGCTTTACGGTCTTGCCGCGGCGGATGGTGTTCTTGCCGAACCCTGCGTTGACAGCATGGGCACTTTCCGCAACAATCTGGCAGTGGTGGCCAAACAAAAGAAACGAGGCATCATGAACAGCCGCGGCAAACTATTGGTATCGCCCGAGAACGAAACTATTTCGATAAGGGGTACCACCGCGAAAGTGTACAGGAAGCGTGGCGACGCGGTAACCGTAGTGGATTTTGATGAGCAAGGGAACCTGTTGGAGAGGAACGCATTTGAAAATCTCAGCACGATCCGCATCGGGCAGCCAGCACCAAGGTCAGGGGGGCAAAGCTTTGGCGCGGCAGCCAACACTGAACGCATTGATAAATTCGAGTGGTTTTATTCTGCTGCTGAAAAAACCTGGGGGCTCCGGGTGTTCGGCACCGATTCTGTCATCATCCCGCCTTCCTTCCTCACCATCACGGTGAAGCCGAAGATCAATGCCACCCTGGTGGAAGTGAAAGGTCCTGAAGCCACACTCAGCTTCGGCATCACCGATTTTGACGTCGATACAAGGTTCGGCTTGGTAGATAACCGTACCGGAAAGTACCTCATCAAACCCGTTTACTGGGCCATCCGTACAACGGAGCTAGAGGACAAGCGCCTTGCTGACTTTGCCGTTTGCATGAAGGCCGGAGGAAGCCTGGCAATGGTCAGCCTTCGTGGTGGTTTTGAATCGCACGGCCGCGCGAACTTTATCGGCCCATTCATCGATGGAAGGGCCAGGGCGGTGTGGGAAGCACGTCCTGAGCTAAGCGCCAAACAAAATTCTGAAACCGTGTGTACCCTCAGGGATTATCTTCTCTCGTTCGATCGAGGTTGGAAGACCAGCAACGGCTACTGGTACGGAGGTTACGAACCCGTTTACCTCTGTTTCAAAGGCGGATATTGGGGCTATATTGATAAGGAAAACAGGTCGGTGCCTTCTTCTGCTAAAGACGACGATGCCTACCTGTTTGCCAGGGATTTCAACAATGGATACGGCATCGCGAAGACGAAGAACGGCTGGGGTGTGAGTTCAGCGTACGGTCGTGTTATCGATTTTCAGTATGATGACATAGTGATGATGGGAGAGAAGGAACGCAGCTTCTTTAAAGTGCAGAAAAGAAACGCGAGGTATTCGTATATAAATAAGGAAGGGGATGTGGTGCTGGACCCGGTGATCAGTGAAGGGAAAAATTGTTCGGAAGGAATGATCGCTGTGAAGATCGGCGGAAAATGGGGATACATGGACTCACTTGGAAAGTTACTTATCGATGCGGTGTATGCCGGCGCGAAGGACTTTCATTCAGGTTTTGCCGCGGTGAAGATGAAGAGCCGTTGGGGATATATTGATCTCACCGGCGATACATTGATCGCGCCTTCTTACCAGTTCGCGGGCGATTTCAATGAAGGTTATGCCCGGGTGCAACAGAATGGCAAGTACGGTTATATTGATCAAAACGGCAAACTGGTGATACCTTTTACATTTACCAAAGCCGAAGATTTTTCGCACTCGCTCGCTGTGGTAGGTGCCCGTGGTAAGTTCGGTCTCATTGATAAAAAGGGAAATTGGGTGGTGAAGCCCCAGTATTCTTCTGTCATCTATTCAGGTGCTGAAAGTACCTGGATCGCTTCCCGCGGCAGACATTCATACCTGCTTTCGGCGGATGGAAAAAAACTGAACAAGAGATCGATCAGCAGCATTGCCCCTTTTAGTGAAGGCCTGGCAAAGGTGCAGCGCAAGAAGAGGTTTGGGTACATGGATGCGTTGGGCAGTATGGTCATCCCGGCAGAGTATACGCATGCCGACCGCTTCAGCGAGGGCCTGGCGAAGGTAAGTGTGAAAGGGAAATACGGGTATATTGATGCCAATGGCCAACTGAAGATCGAGCCCGCGTTTCAGAAATGCACATCGTTCTCCAATGGAAGGGCGATCGCATGGAAGCAGGGCCGTGCGGGTATTATTGATGAAGCCGGGACCTGGGTGGTGAAACCTTCCTGGAACAATGCAAAAGAATTTCGTTCGGGCCTGGCGGTTGTAAACGATTCGCTGGGTTATTGGTCGCTGATCGATAAGAACGGTCATAAGGTGTTCCGCGATAAGTTCGAAAATGTGGTCATCTGGGATGAGCGCCTCGTATGGGTGAAACAGAAAGGCAAGTGGGGGCTTTTCGATACGGATAGGAATTGTATCCTGCCCTGCAAATACGATGAAGCGACACTGGTTCCCGGGCAACTCACCCGGGTAAGGACCAATTGCTTTTATGGTGTAGCTAATTCCAAAGGAAAAATGCTCATTGGCAACGAATGCGACGATGTGAGCTATAAGGGCCGCGGCATCTTTCGTATCGAAAAGGGCGACAAGATCGGTTACCTGGGGCCTGATAAAGAGGTAGTGTGGCCGTTGGGGAAGTGATCAACCCTTGAAGAATTTTTTCACTACAGTGCCTGCCCTTATTAGATAGATCCCTTGCTGCAATCCAGAAACGTTGATCTCCTTTCGGCTGCGATCCTTATTCGCTTCTGCAGGTACGGCCAGTACAAGCCTTCCTGTTACGTCCAGTACTTCAATTGAATTGTTCGAGAGATTCGAAGTAGCTTCTATGAACAGGGTTGTGTAAGCCGGGTTGGGATATAGTTTGAATCCTTCTTCGAGCTCGGCTTGCTTTTCACCGGTAGTTTCCGTTTGACATTTGTATTTGTTCTGAAAAAGCGCCACGCTGTCCCTGCCGGTGTAAACCGTAGCGATATCCGCTTTCTTGTCCATGTCAATATCGATAAAAGTAAGCCAGCATGCGCTGATGGTAGTGATATTACTCCCAATTTTAAATGAAGCCGTTGTGATGGTGCCCGAAGTGGTCCTGTTCTCATACACCAGCATATCAGAAGGCGGAACAGAGGTAACGATCTCAGGCTTGTTGTCACCATTAATATCCAATACATCAACTCCTTTCGTAGAGCCCGCATTGAGAATAACCGGGGCCGCGAGGGAGGATGAAGAAATGGAGCCCGATGTGCTGGTGTTCCTGAAAATGCTCACACCCTGGTAGGCGTTGGCCTCAATGATGTCGGTCTTCCCATCCAGGTCAAGGTCAGCAACCACAATGTCAAGAGCATTGGTTCCGTCGCCATTTGCAAGGAAGGTTACCTTCGGAGAAAAGGAAGAAGAATTAATGGTGCCGCTTGTTGCGGTATTCCTGAACAGTGAAAGTCTCCCGCTAGTAGTTCCGCGGCATAATACCACCAGGTCGTTCTTCGCATCACCGTCAATATCCGTTATCCGAACGAGCTCCGAATTCGCATCGGTCGTAAAATCTACTTTACTGGCGAAGCTCCCTGAGTTGATCACCCCGATCGTGGAGATGTTTCGGAGAACAGAAACAGTGTTGTTAGGGAAATTGGTTACTGCCATATCAGGTTTCCCGTCTCCGTCTAGTTCGCTCACGGCTACATCATAAGGGTATGTGCCAGTGGTATAGTTGACCCGGGTTGCGAAGCTGGAGCTGTTAATGGTTCCTGACGTAGCTATATTGCGGTATACCGATACGTAGTTGCCGCTGGAACTCGTTACGCACATGTCCAGTTTTCCATCACCATCAATATCGGCAAGTGTTACACCAATGGGATTTGGCCCGGTGGTAAAGTTTATGGCTGGGGCGAAAGAACTGCTGTTCACAATGCCCTGGGTTGAGGTGTTTCGGTACACGCTTACGTTGTCGCTCAGGTAGTTCGTATGAACAAGCTCAGGTTTGCCGTCACCATCAATATCACCCGATACGATCTTATAAGGATACATTCCTGTTTTGAACTTCACCGGGGTTTGAGCAAAGGAGCTGTCGGTCAGGGTATCGCTCAATACGCAGGGGTAGGTATAGTTGAACGCGTTGGCATAAGCGGTGTTGCCTTTTACTGTTGCCGTAAGCGGCCGGTAATTGGCTCCGGTAGGAACTGTAACAGTAAGCTGGCTGGCGCTGGCAGAATTAACCACTGCTTTTACGGCCCCGAAATAGACCGTGTTATTTGCAACGGTATCGTTAAAGTTGGATCCTGAGATCGTTACAACGCTTCCAGAAGAACCGTAAATAGGAGTATATGAGTTTATAACGGGCTGGGCGAATGAAATTGATGCGATCAAAAAGCTTGCGTAAGTGCAAATTGCTTTTGTACGCGACAGGAGAAATGTTTTTATCATCTTGGGATTTTTGTGCCTTAGCAAAGATAGGCCAATCCCATTTAAGATGGATATTTATTTGAACGCCTATGCCTAGATCTACCTCATCAGTGTACCCGGGGGTGGATTTGAACCAACCATCAAGGAGTTCAAAGCTCCTTATCCTGCCTTTAGACGACCCGGGTATTGGTCAGGGTGGTGAGGCTCGAACTCACATTCTCCTGG